>JANXNT010000501.1 GCA_025353985.1 Limnoglobus sp. | reverse complement strand
TCCTCGCCACTGGCGGGCAGACGTTCATCCAAGATGAATCCGGCAAGGAAATTTGGAGTTTCCCCGAAGCGACGCGCGATGGCTGGGTGTTGCCGAGCGGGAACGTGTTACTCGCGGTCGGCAAAGGCAAACGGTATTCCAATGGAGCCGTCGTCGAAGTCAATCGCAAAGGCTCGGTCGTGTTCGTGTTCGAGGGCACACAGAGCGAAGTGAATACCGTTCAACCGTTACCGAACGGCATCGTACTGCTTACCGAAGCGGGCGACAAACCGCGACTGATCGAAGTCGACCGCAAGAAAATCATCGTCGCCGAAGTGCCGCTGCAAGCCCAGACGAAAGACCACCACCTGCAAACGCGAATGTCACGCAAACTCGAGAACGGAAATTACCTCGTTCCGCAACTGCTCGACCGTGTCGTGCGGGAATACGACCCGGCAGGCAAGATCGTCTGGGAAGTCAAAACCCCGCACATGCCGTTCACCGCGATTCGCCTGCCCGACGGCCACACGCTCATCGGTTGCACGCTCGGCAACCTCGTGATTGAAGTCGATGCAGCGGGCAAGGAAGTCTGGCGCGTCACCAACGACGACCTCGAAGGCAAGCCGATCAACGACGCCTGCGGCGTGCAACGACTGGCCAACGGCAACACCGTCATCACCAGCCATCACGCCACGAATGGCCAAGTGAAACTGACCGAAATCACACGCGAGAAAAAGATCGTCTGGAAGCACATCGACGAGCGAAAGTCCGGCATCCACCACTTCCAGATACTCGACGAAAACGCAAAACCGCTCGCCGAGAATTATCGGTAGATCGCGTTCCGGAATTCGCCGCGACGCGGAGGCTTTGCGGAGCGGAGCGCGTGGACATCACCCATTCGCAACAGCAATCACGAATTGAATTCGACGCCATTCAAGGCCACGTTGCGCTTCATAAGATAGTATGCTTGTAGCCTACCGCGACTCGGAGAGTTTTTATGTCGAATAGCCGCACGTCATTTCGCGATTCCGACCCGCTCGGTGCGGCGGCGGTTCCGCATTCGTTTCGCGATCCGTGGCTCTCACTCGAAAATTTATTGCACCAGCTCAGCACATCGATCAGCACGGGGCAGTCGATTATGGCCGCCGTGGATGCGGCACGGTTGGCCGTCGGTGCCGAGGTGGGTTTTTGGTACTCGAAATCGAGCGGCAAAGCATCGGGTTTTACGGGTGAACGCGAAGTGTCCCCCGAACGGGGGGCAGCGATTGCCCGCGAACTGATTGCCCGAATGGACCCGGAGCGCGAGACGATGCGCTGGGTGAACCCGATCGTGAACCCCGTCGATGGCAATCCCGATTCGGCGATTGTGGCGTGCGGTATCCGTACGACCGGTTGCATCATTGTGCTCGGTTACGATGCATCGCTTCGCTTCGAAACCGGCGATGCGAAAGCCGTCAGCCTTGCATTAAAAATGCTCCATGCGCAACGTGCGCAGTCGCAAGCCGGGACGAAACAACTCCTCAACGGATTGTTGCACTGCCTGACGACGATTATCGATGCGAAAGATCCGTACACCGCCGGGCACAGCGAGCGAGTCGCCCGCATTGCCGTGTTGCTCGTCAAGCAAATGAACCTGGCGGCGAACCTGCAAGGCGACGTGTACCTCGCCGGGTTGCTCCACGACGTCGGCAAGATCGGCCTGAGCGATGAAATTTTGCAGCGGCCTGGGAAACTGACGCCCGAGGAGATGACGGAAGTGCGGCAACACCCGATTATCGGCGAACGAATCGTGGCGAGCATCAAGCCATTCGATCGACTGCGGCCCGCCGTTCGCCACCACCACGAGGCATTCAATGGTCGCGGCTACCCGGATCGTTTGATGGGCGAGAACATCCCATTACTCGCGCGGGTGCTTGCGGTTGCCGACGCTTGCGATGCGATGATGTCGCCACGTCGGTATCGCTCCGCACGCGCACCGCACGAAATCGACAACGTCTTCAACACGGAAAGCGGCAAGCAATTCGACCCCACAGTAGTGCAAGCGTTCATGTCTGTCCGTCACGAAATTTATCCGCCCATCTACCAAAAAGGCATCGGCGAATCGGCCTTCCACGCAATCGAAACAATCCTAGACAACATGACCGATGCGTCAATGTTGAAGTTGCCATCGCTGAAGAGCAAGTAACCACCAAGACCAGCGACGGCCGTCGCTGGGCTTTGGATTTTGGATCTATGATTTAATATCTTCCCCATCCGCCGCGGAAGGCGAAGGAACGGTAGTCGGCCCTAAAGAATGTTATCCAAGTGGCTTTTCTGGTACAATCTTTGATTCTGCGTCAGAATTGCGCGAAATCAATGAAAGGAAACAGTAAATGGCTGCCAACGATCATGTTGACGAAAAGTCCGTTTCTCCATTACCCGAAAGTCGCTCGAAGACGTTCGGTTCGTCACTTGCCAGTTTTTCATTGCGAACGTTAAGTCTGGATCGGCACCTGTCCAAGACTCTTTATCACACCTCACGTTCAGGAATTGTCATTTTGATCGAACATTCCTCGGGCGAGTCAGTTACATGAATTGCCGCTTTGTTGACTGCACGTTCCAAAACTGTGACTTTGGCAACAGTAGATTTTTAGAATGCGAGTTTTCAGACTGCCGGTTCTACGAATGCACCTCGTGGGACACGCTGTTTACTAGAACACTTATTGATGCCGGAGCGTTCCTCCGCGGGCAGTGCGTCCCGCGCAAACACTATCAGTCCGTTCCGCAGGAGTATGTCGAAGCGCACAAGAAGTTCATCCGTGTTCAAGCCGTAATTGCGAATCAACTCGTCGGCTCGCTCGCGAATGGAAATCAGTCGGATTTCTACGACGCTGCGCTATACTTTTCGAAGTGGTATGACTATCGCCTACGGCGGTCTCAATTGACGGATTGGGCACGATACCAGCGTCTCTCGCAGTCGAAGATCGGAGACACGCTCGATCTCTTTCATGACCTCACACGTATGCTGTTCATTCGCTTCAATCTCTTAATGACAAAGGGCGGTACGTCCGTTACCCGTTTATTACTCGCGTTCGCGGTATTCACAATGGCATTGTTTCCTTGCCTTGTTCTGCCCAGACTCCGTTTAAAGTTCGCGGACAATGTCACCTACTGCGAAGATGCCGCGTATCATGAGCGGGTATCGTCGAGCGTGGAGTTATTCTTGTCCTTCGGGTACACGAATTATACGCCCCTGAGCGTAATGAGTCATGTTGTGATCGCTGGCTTCACTTGTACTGGGCTTATCTGGTACGCATTCCTAATTCCGGTCCTCCTCCGAAGGGTGTACAAGTAAGCCATGCACATCACTCAGACGACCGAGTTTTCTCAGGTCAGCGAGGTTCTCCGTGGTGAGAGCCTCGCCATCATGTTGTTCGGTAGTCAGGCCCGTGGGGACGGCGGCGATCTGTCCGACACTGATGTCCTCCAATTGTCCCAAACTTCCGGGAAATCCTACAGAGCTGGGCGGTTTACTGTTTCTGTTTATACGCCTGCGTCGTTGGAAATTGCTGCCGATGCAGGCAGTTTATTCGTCCTGCACTTAATCACAGACGGCATAATCCTAGATGACCACTTCGGCATTCTGTCTCGCTGCCTCGGTCGGTATTCCCGCCCAAATTACGAGAAGTTCTTCGATGAACTGCGGGTAGCAGCGAACTTGTTGAATATCAGCGAAGGATTTTATCGAGAGCACTGGCAGCAGTGCAATAGTCTTGCTTTGTTCCTGCTCCGGTCGGCGCTTTATGCACGAACCGCTGCACGCGATCATCCGCTTTTTTCGATCCCCGTGATCGCAGAAGTAGAGAATGATGATCGTATTCTCGACGCTTACAACCTCAAATATTACATGGCTCCCCACC
>JANXNT010000469.1 GCA_025353985.1 Limnoglobus sp. | reverse complement strand
CAGTTCGAGCGGCCCGATTCCAGAGCGAATTGACGGATCGCTTCGAAGAACGGCATCCCTTCGATGTCGCCAACGGTTCCACCGATTTCGGTAATCACCACGTCGATATCGGGCGCGACGATCTTGCGAATGCAGTTCTTGATCTCGTCGGTGACGTGCGGAATTACCTGAACCGTTTTGCCGCGATACTCGCCGCCCCGTTCTTTAGTAATGATCGACTGATAGATTTTTCCCGTCGTGAAGTTGCAATCGCGGTCGAGGTGCGCATTCGTGAATCGTTCGTAGTGGCCGAGGTCTAAGTCGGTTTCCGCGCCGTCGTCGAGAACGTATACTTCGCCGTGCTGATAGGGGCTCATCGTCCCCGGATCGACGTTGAGGTACGGGTCGAATATTTGCAACCGGACTTTGAGGCCGCGACGTTCGAGGAGCATGCCGATCGATGCCGACGTCAGCCCCTTCCCGAGTGAACTGACCACGCCGCCCGTCACGAAAATATGCTTCGCCATAGCACCGAAACCCCAACACCGGTCCCGTCGGGGCGACGGAACCACGGTGCGTGAACGTAATCCCACTCGCCCATGTTTAGCTTATGGAACGCGATGCCCGACGCAACCGACCGCGTGCCACTATGCCGCACGGCGGCGTGCCGTATCGCGGGTAAATTCGACGAAAGCCGCATAATCTTCTGAGGTATCGACGCCGCGATGCGCCTCCGCAATGATGCCGACGCGAATGACGCCACCGCTGCCGAGTAACCGAAGCTGCTCGAGCTTTTCGGCCATCTCGATCGAGTGTGGCGGCGTTTGTGCAAGCCGCAACAACGTTTCGCGGCGATACGCATAAATGCCAACGTGTTGCAAGAACAGTGGCGGTTCCGCGTGAAAATCGGGTTCGCCATCGCGAACGCACGGGATGGGGCTACGGCTGAAGTACATCGCGCGGCCCGTATCGTCGCAAACGACTTTGACGCAATTCCGGCTATGGTAATCCGCCAGGTTGCGTATCGGCGTAGCCAGCGTGCCGACATCGGTGCGAGTGTCGCGCATCATGGCAGCCAGCGCGTCGATCGCCTCGGGGTCGAACAGGGGCTCGTCGCCTTGCAGGTTCAAAATGACATCGGCATTCGGGAACTGCATCGCGACTTCGGCCACGCGATCCGTGCCGGACGGGTGATCGTCGCGCGTCATCATCGCGCGGCCACCGAACTGCGTCACGGCGTCATAAATTCGCGAATCATCCGTCGCCACCACGACCGCCGTGGCCGATTTTACCTGCATCGCACGTTCGTAAACGTGCTCGATGAGGAACTGGCCCGTCTCGCGGAGTAGCGGTTTACCGGGAAGGCGCGACGAAGCGAATCGGGCGGGAATCACGACGATCATGTTCACGGAAATTCTCGCGATGCGGAAGCGGGTCGCAAGACGATAATCGGGAACGCAGCACGAACGCAAGTCGGGATGTTTCCGCTCAGGCATCGAAACCCCTTGCCCGCGCATTAGAATGGAAGCGTTAGATGGAGGGGTGGCAGAGTGGTCGATCGCACTGGTCTTGAAAACCAGCGTACCGAAAGGTACCCAGGGTTCGAATCCCTGCCCCTCCGCTAAACGCTTGTGCAGTATCTCGCACGGGGAAGCATTGAATGCTTCCCCGTCTGCGTTTTTTGAATGCCAGGTCCACGAGTACGGCACCGCGATTGCATATATTTTCGGAGCCGGGCACACCGCCCGAAAAGAAAAGGAATTCCCTATGCGACTCTATCTGTTGGTCGGTGTCTCACTCGCTCTGTTTGCCGCCCCAGTGTCAGCCTTGCCGCCGAGCAATGAGAAAACACTTGAACACGCGGCGGAGGTGCTCGATGAACTCAACAAAATTCCACTAAAGGGGATCCCGGCTGCGTTACTGGCCGACGCGCAAGGCGTGGCGATTATCCCACGCGTCATCAAAGCGGGCTTAATCATCGGCGGGCGCGGCGGTCATGGTTTCGTCATGGCGAAAGACAAGGACGGTGCTTGGGGCGATCCGGTGTTCGTCGATCTGGGCGGTGCGAGCGTCGGCTTCCAAGTGGGGGTTGTCTCGACGGACGTCGTGCTCGTGTTCCGCAACCGCAAGAGTCTGGACCGACTTTTGGAGGGTAAAGGCAAAGTGACGCTTGGTGCGGACGCAGCCGTGGCGGCGGGGCCGGTCGGGCGTATGGCCGCGGCGGCGACGGATGGCAAGCTCGAAGCCGAGATCCTGTCGTATTCGCGAAGTCGCGGGCTGTTCGCCGGTGTCTCGCTGGACGGTGCGGCCATTCACGCCAACGCGGATAGTAACGCGATGTTCCGCAAACCCGGCCAGACCATCGAGAGGAAGCTGGCGGATGGGGTGAAGGCCAAACTCGTGGAAATGAGCAAGGAAAAGCCTGCCCAGCGGTGATTGAAACGTGGCGCGTGCAGCAAAACTGCATGCGGTCGGAAATGACACTTCAACTGTCTAATGAACCATCTTGTTAGCCCGACGCGCTAGTTTTGAAGTTGCGCAATTTGAAACCGTACACTCAATTCGATGTTGTCCATTCTCGAAATGCGGAGCCGGTTCAAAC
>JANXNT010000466.1 GCA_025353985.1 Limnoglobus sp. | reverse complement strand
CGGACGAAGCGATCGTCGTCGAAGGCTACTTTCACGCGCCGCATATGCCACAAACGCGACCGACCGTACTCGATGTGTTAGGCCCACTTTACGCGACTCGAAACACCGGAATTTTCGTCGACAATAGCGTGCTCGAAAATGATGTCGTCGATGAGAAAGATGCCATCTTACATGAAGAAGCGATCGTACTTCGCGAACGCAAACAGGCGCACGGGGGGCGCTAACTGCGATTTCGCACAGTTCGTATTTGCCGATGCGTAGTCGTACGGGTAAGATTCGTTTTATTCGACGATTTTCGGCTGATACGGCGAGGTGGCGACGATGTCCGATGAGAAGATTGGCAAGTTCCAGGTACTCGAAACGCTCGGCACTGGCGCGCACAGCACGATCCTGCGAATCCGGCGCGCCGTCGATGCGAAAGAGTATGCCTTGAAGGTCGTGCCGATCGACAGTGAGGAAGACAAGAAGTACCTCGATCAGGCGAAGCATGAATTCGAAATTGGCAAGAAGCTCAGCCACCCGAACCTGTGTAAAGTGCTGCTTTTCGAGACGGAATCGGACTGGCGGTTCCGCATCAAGAAGGCAAAGTTGTTGATCGAATACGTCAACGGCAAGACGCTCGACCAGACGCCGTTACTGAAGATGGCGCGGATATTGCGGGTGTTCGAAAAGACGGCGGCGGGGCTGGTGCATATGCACAAGAACGGCGTCATGCACGCGGACTTGAAGCCGAGCAACATCATGCTCGGCCGCGGCATGAACGTCAAGATTATCGATTACGGACTCGCACGGTGTAAAGGCGAAGTCGTGGATCGGCTCCAGGGCACGCCGGAGTACATCGCACCGGAAACGGCGGTTCACAAGATCATTAACGAGCGCACCGACATCTACAATTTCGGCGCAACGATGTACCGCCTCGTCACGTTGAAACTTCCACCGATGGTGTTGGCGAGCACAGATGGCATGCAGATTAGTGAAGAGACATTCGACGAACAACTTCTGCCCGCAAATGAGATCAACCGTTCGACCCCGAAAGAACTCACGGAATTGATCCATCAGTGTCTCAGTTTCAACGCACTGAAGCGCCCGAAACGGATGAGCGAAGTACAAGGCACGCTCGACCGCCTCGCCGACGATGCGGCTGTGGGTATGGATCCATCCGAACTCGAAGACTGATTGTGCGTGGCGATTGGTGTATGCTAATAATATCGTGCTAGCCCGCAGCGCAAGCAAGGGTTCCTGTTTCGCGATGGTTCGCCTTGCTTGCGCTGCGGGCTGGCCGGAGGGGAAGAATCATGCAGACCATCGCGCTCGTCGAACAATCGATTGGCCGGGCACGTCGTCGCCTCGTCGCGCAACAGATGCTGGAATCGGTTTCCACGTTTGCGAGCGTCGGGTTGGCGTGCGGCCTCGTTTGGTTCCTTGCGGAACCTTGGCTGATCGATTCGCCCCCCGAATGGCTGCGTTGGACGGTACTCGGCGTTGCGGCCAGCTTCGGCATTTTGGCTGCGCTCACATGGTCGATCTTGCGAACGCCGACCCGCGAGACGGCGGCGCTCGAACTCGATAAGCGCTTCGATCTGCGCGAACGGGTCACGACCGTGCTGACACTTCGCCCCGAAGAACGCAGCACGCCGGCGGGACATGCGGTACTGAACGATGCCCATTCGCACGTTTCGAAGCTGGTTGTCGCGGAAAAGTTCCCCGTGCGGCCGGGTCGGTTCGCGGCGGGTGTGCCGGTGTTACTGTGTGGCGTAGCACTCGCGTATTTCTTCTACCAGCCTGATGTCTCGGGTGCGGCCGAGAGCGAAACGGCAATCGCGGAAGCGAAGAAAGAAGACCCCGAGAAACGCGCCGAAGCGGAAGCACTGAAGAAGCCCACGCAGCCGTTCACGAAACAAAAAGCGAACGATGAGATGGATCGCAAGAAGTCCAAGGAACTCGAAAAGCTCGAAGAAGACCTCGACAAGCTGATGGACAAGTGGACGAAAACGCCTGCCGAGACCGAGGAAAAGAAACGCGAAAAGGTGACGGAACTGACGGCGATGGAAGAGAAGGTTCAGAAATTTAAAGAGCAGGAATTTCAGAAACTCAAGGAAATCGAGAAGCAACTTCAGCAACTCGACCGGATGCAAAAGGAAAAAGAGTTCCCCGACGGCCCCGCGAAAGAGTTCAAGGAAGCCCTGGCGAAAGGCGACTTGAAGGCCGCGATCAAGCAGGTCGATGAACTGCAAAAGAAGGCGAAGGATAAGAAGCTCGACGCGCAAGACCTCAAAAAGCTCGACGCGCAGATGAAGGAAATGAAGAAACAGACGGAGAAAGTCGCAAAAAATCAGGAACAACAGGATCAGTTACAGAAGAAGATCGACCAGACGAAAAAGGACGGTAAAGATGCCGAGTCGCTCGAACGCGAACTCGAGAAGGTGAAGCAAGACGCAAAAGAATCGTCGGAGATGATGGAACGCATGGCCGAGCGGATGGAGAAAATCCGCCAGGCCGCGCAAGATGGCAAGATGGAAGAACTCGCTGAGGAGATCGGCAAAATGGGCGGCGACTTGAAGCAACTCGAAAACGAACTGCAAGACCTCGAATCGTCGGATGAGTATCTGCAACGGCTAAAGGATGAGTGCAAGAAAGCCTGCAAAGAGTGCAAGGGCGGGAAAGACGGCGACCAGTTGAAAGACGGCGACAACGCACCGTGGAAGCCGTCTACAAGCCCCGCGACGGGCAAGCGCGACGAAAACAAGAACGCCAAAACGAACTCGCAAGACGAGCGGATTCGCGGGCTGTTCGACCCGCGCGGCAAGAAGAGCTACGGCGGCACCGTTCGCGGTCCGGC
>JANXNT010000465.1 GCA_025353985.1 Limnoglobus sp. | reverse complement strand
ACTCGTTTTATTCTCAATCGTAATCGAAGAATTAGTCATTGCATTCTCCAGTATTCTATTATTTGAAGTGTTCTGCTAAAATCTCTCTCATCTGCTTCGCCCTACTTGCGGCACTGGGATTAAAATTTCCATTTGGGGATGGCAACATTGCAATGGCTTCATAAATCCCAGCCATTTTTTCTAAAACTTTCTTTGTAAAGCCGTTTTTTATCAAATCAGCACGTTTGAAATCACTTGCGCATTTTGTCACTGCTTTGCCAGCCCAACCAAAATAATCGCCAGCTTGCTTCAGATTCCATCCTGAAGCTTTTTTTATGACTTCCTTAAGTCCTAAACTTCCAGGAGTTGGTATGCCAGTGACGAAAATTATAAATGCTTGCACTGCATTCTTAATAGTACGAGTGCCAAGAAACGCAGAGACGATTCTTAAATTATCGGCGTCTACTTTGCGAATTCTCTCCAACTCGGCTTTCGACACCTGAATTCCCTTGAATTGGACTCTGCCCGTCAGCTCCATGCATTCGCCGCGATTTAGCGACCCGAGGGCATCGTTCAACGCCAATTGGCGTTCGTGTGCCTCTTTAGAAATTTGTTTTGCGGCTTTCAGCGCGTTCAGATCGTCTTTGCTGATGTCTAGCAATGTGATCCAAAGAAAAGTCGCCCTGCCGTCCCGTGTAAATGGACCACCTTGAACATGCCGACCGTTCGTTCCAGTAAATGCGCCGAAGAAATCCGTGACTCCCTGTTCTCCCCATGCTCCAAAGTAGGTTTCGAGGAACTTCTTGAGTTTATCGTGCGTCGACGGATCGAAGACGAAGTGCCATTGGCCACTTGGTAGCTGAACTGCCATACCCTTGATTTCATTCGTCCTGAAAAATGCGAGCCAAGCGTCCTCCGAACCGTTTTTCGCGATGAAAACGTTCCCGCTCGGATCGCGTCGCCCTGTGGGCGAGTTGCCCACGTACCGCGCCAGGTTCGGGTCGCCCGCCGAGAACCCCTTCGGGTCTTCGCTCAGGAAGCGGTGGCCGTCTTTTTCGCGTGCACGGTAGTGCGTCAGACCCGTGACGGTGTCGTATTCGCGGCCGGTGTAGGCGTAGCGGTCCACGGGGACGCCGCCGAGGAAGCTGCCGAAGGCGTCGTAGTCGATGATGTTCGTCACCGTGCCCGAATTGTCAAAGACCGTCCGTACGCTGCCGAGGTGATCGGTGCCGTACCACCGTACCGCACCCGTGCCGTCCTGTCCACCGAGCAGTTCGTCGAAGCCCGCCCCGAACATCCGCCGATTCGTCACATTGCCCGATGCATCGAGGTCGATTGCGACATCGAAATTTTCGGTGCCGACCGCTCCCGGCTTCGTCGTGTCCCAGCCATCGACGACGAACTTCTCCACCGATGACACACCATTGACCGTCGCATCGCGCTCGATGCGGTTGCCGAAGGCATCGAACGATTGCGTCGCGGTTTTCGTCGTGCTGCCGCCCGTCGGCGTGTAGCTCGCCGCGGTCATCTGATTGCGGAAATCGAAGCTGTAATTCCACGTCCCCGCCGCACTCGATTTGCTCGTCGTGTTACCTTCGTCGTCGTAGCTATACGTCCACGTCCCATCGCTCGTCAGCCGATTATTCGCCGCCGTCGCGTAGCTGCCGCCCGTGCGGTTGCCGTTCTTGTCGTACGTCAGTGACGTACTGTTGTCATTCGTCAACTGGTTCGTCGCATCGTAACTGAACATTCGCGGCGTGCCGTTGACAGTCATCGCGGTAATGCGGTCCGCTCCGTCGAGAGTGTAGCCATACTGCGACAGCGTCGTGTTGCTCGCATCGGCCAGACGAATGTTTGTCGTTCGACCGAGATCGTCGTGCGTGAACGTGGTCACCCCGGCCGTTGCCCACGAACTGCCAGTCTTGCCTTGCCGCGTCACCGTTTGCATTTCCGCGGCAGCGTTATACGTCCAACTTGCTTTCATCGGTGCGACGCCGGTACCGCCGAGTTCACGGCTCGTCAGCCGGTCGAGATTGTCGTAACCCGACGTGAGGACGCCCCCTTTGCTGTCGCTCGCGGTCAACCGGTTGTCAT
>JANXNT010000438.1 GCA_025353985.1 Limnoglobus sp. | reverse complement strand
AGAACGGCGAACCCGATGCGAAGTTTTCGCTGAAGGCCGCCGACGACGCGCCGATCGGCGAATTCGTCGTCAAGATTACCGGCCACCCCACGAAAGGTGCCGACGCCTCGCACGACTTCAAATTTACCGTCGCTAAGAAGTAACTCACAGTTTTACCAAGGGGCAGTCGCTTCGCGACTGCCCTATCACGTCGACGAGATGGAGCCAACCAAATGCCAGCGTATACCTACGAAACGATTATCGTTTTCTTGCTGTTACTCTGGCTGCTTGGGGCGTTCATTTCACCGTTCGGTGGCGATATCATTCACCTGATTCTGTTAGTGGTTGTCGTCGCCATCGTACTACGATTCATGCAAGGTCGAAATGCACCTCTGTGATGTAGTCGATTGCAATCCGCCCCTACTTCAGGGGTAAAACGCCTCACTGGCAATGGAAGTGCCCGATACACGGGTTCATTTAGGAGATTCTCATGCGATATTCATTCTCGGTCATCGCGCTGGCAGGTTTGATCGTCTGCTCCGATGCAGGCGACGCCAACGCTCAGCGCAACGGCTACGGTCGCGGCGGATTCGGTGTCACGATCAGCGGCGCGGGCGTCACGTTCGGCCAACCCGGTTATGGCTACGGCAATCCAGGATACGGAAACTACTACGGCAATCGTGGTTACGGTTATGGCAACGGCTACAACCAAGGCTTCGGAATCAACCAAGGCTTCGGCTACAATCCGGGTTTCGGCGTAAACCAAGGCTACGGTTACAATCAGGGCTTCGGATACAGTAACAACCGCCGTTACTATTCGCCCGCGCCAGTATACAACGCGACGCCGTACTATACGACGCCAAATGTCACGCAATATTACACGACGCCCAACACCACGACATACTACACGGTGCCGAATACTGTCGTCCCCGCGACATACAGCGCCCCACTCGTGGAGAACGCGATGCCCGTTCCACAAGCCGCTCCAATGGTTATGGCACAAAATCGTGCCTACATCACGGTAAAAGTGCCAACGACCGATGCGCAAGTCTGGTTCGCAGGCACGACGACCGACGCAACGGGAACCGAGCGACTCTTCAACTCGCCAGTATTAGAAGCGGGCCAAACCTTCAAGTATGCTATCAAAGCGAGTTGGACGATCAACGGTAAAACCAAAGAACAAACTCGCGACGTCGAGTTCCGTGCCGGCCAAAGTACGACGGTCGATTTCCGGATTCCCCAGTCTGAAAATTCGAAGCAATCCGAAACGGATTTGAACAAGTAATCGCTTTTAATGCAGCGAAAGCAACGCATTGGAAACAGTCCCACATTGTGGGCTGTTTCTCGTTTCTCATCACACTCCGAGATGCCGGTTATGGATAACGTGAAGGATGTCGCCCAGATCATCTATTATCTCGCCCTCAGTATTGCGGGGCCGATTGCCCTCGTACAGTTCATCCGGGCGAACAAGCGAGATCGGCTCGCGAACGAGTATAAGATTTACGACGAACTCGACAACCGGTTCTTCGAGTATCAGAAAATCGCTCTCGAATACTACGACCTCGATATCCTCGACGTTCCCAACAACGATCCTTCACTCGCGTTCGACAAGAAACGCAAACAAGAGATGGTCGCCTATGCGATTTTATTCTCGTTATTCGAACGCGCTTTCTTGATGTTCAGCCAGCAAGACGAGAAGTTCCAGATGCGACAATGGTCGGGCTGGAAGCATTTCCTGTACGATTTCATTCGTCGCGAAAACGTGCGGACTTCCTGGCAGATTAGTAAAGGCACCTACGATACGGGGTTCCAGAAATTTATGGACGACCGAATCGCCGAACTACAGATTCCCGTCCCGCAACCACCCGTTGCGATCGCGCCGTCCGTGTTGGCGGCCCCCATTCCGATGCCGGTGATCGCGATGCCAAGCGTGCTCGCTGAGATGCCGATCGGTAACGCGCGACCTAACATTTCCGGTTGAATTCCAAGGAGTATCGAACATGAAATATACATCGATCGTCGTCATCGCCATCGGGTTTCTCATCGCCTGTTTCACGGCGGCCCGTTACGCCAGTGGCGTTGGTGGCTTACCCGGCCAACCTGCGGAGCATTCGATTGCGAGCCTCGTCGTCCCGCTCGGTTTCGCGGCGGCAATGGTCGCCCTCGGTGCGGGCATGTTGATGTTCGGCGGCAAAGGCTACACGATTACCCGTCCCCGCTTCTTCCGTCGCCCGCCCGGCGAATATAAAGAACGTGTCGACACCCGGAAGTAGGCAACGAGTATGACGTGAGCGAACTGTTTTTCGATTACGAACTGCCAGAATCTGCGATCGCGCAGTACCCCACGAGTACGCGAGATGAGTCTCGCTTACTCGTGCTGCATAAGGTTACGGGCCAAATCGAGCATCGCCACTTTCGCGACTTACCAATGTACTTGAACGCGGGCGATCTCATCGTACGGAACGACACGAAAGTGCTTCCGGCGCGACTCGTTGGCGTGCGCGAACGAACGGGCGGAAAGTGGGAATCGCTGTTTCTGCGTGCGTTGCCAACAGGCGAATGGGAACTTCTCGCTAAGACTCGCGGCTACGTGGAGGCGGGCGAAATCTGCATCGCCGGGAACGGGCTGCGATTGAAATTGCTCGGGCGAACTACCGAAAAGCACTGGCTAATGCAGCCCGAAACGCCTGGCACTGCTGCGGAGTTACTCGCGATTCACGGGCAGATTCCGCTGCCGCCATACATCCGCAACGGGCGTGCCAGTGCGAGCGATACCGAGCGCTACCAAACGGTATACGCGCAGGCGACTGGCTCGATTGCGGCCCCGACGGCGGGGCTGCACTTCACCCCGGAACTGTTCGCTACGCTGGCTGCAAAGGGTATTTCAACCGCAACGGTGACGCTACACGTCGGCCTCGGGACGTTCGCACCGGTAAAGGAAACCGACCCAACCCAGCACGCGATCCATGCCGAATGGTGCTCGGTACCAATTGCAATGACCGACGCGATTCGCGCCACAAAAGCCGCCGGTGGTCGCGTGATCGCCGTCGGTACGACGACAACGCGAACGCTAGAAAGTGCCATAACGACGGGCGACACGAAGCTGTTCATTCACCCGCCGTATTCGTTTCAAACCGTCGATGCGCTCATCACCAATTTTCATCTGCCACGCACGACATTGCTATTGCTCGTGCAAGCGCTCTCCGGCAGCGACAACCTCCGACGCGCCTACGCCGAAGCCATCGCACAAAACTATCGCTTCTTCAGCTACGGCGACGCAATGTTGGTGATATGAGCGAGACACTCGGCGATCGCAATGATTGAGGAAATCTCACTTGGGGATGACACCCACGTGATATGAAGTTGCGGTTGAAGGTTTTTTGGATCATCCTGTTTTTAGTCTGCTCGCCAATAATAGCTATAAGTATACTATCATTTTAATTAATGAAATTCATGCATGGACGCTCATCAGTGAATTAGGCACGGACATGACGAAGCGCCCAACGGTCAAACATTTTGCCACGTGGCTGGGGTTGTGCCCGAACGGGTAGAAGACGAGCGGGAAAGTTGGCAGCGTGGTCGTTGATGCGAAGCAAGAGCTACCTCGTCGCACTTCTACGTCGGCAATGTTCTCGGCTGAGACATCGGGCCAGCCCGCAGCGCAAGCAAGGGGAACCCACGGAAAACTCCATGCCGTGTCTCGAACTTGCAAGTCCAACCCCTTGCTTGCGCTCTTGCGATGCGGGCTGGCACGAAAACGGATCCAGTGGCGAGACAGAATTGACAACTCAGAAAGCGATGCCGCTTTGCAAAACTCAAGGAAGGCCATCGCAACTTCGCAGTTCTCGAACATTAACGTGTTTACGGCGGTATGCCGCTTTGCAAAACTCAAGGAAGGCCATCGCAACCGCCGCGTTCCGAGGGCAAAGCAAAACATTACATGCGCACGATGCGGTTGTGGTAGTCGAGGAACTCTTGCCCAACGTCGTGCCCGTCCGCCTTCCGTAGCTCGTCCATCGTGAGTGCGATCGCACCCTTATCGCAGGCGGCGTGATGGTTGGGGCACAGGCAAAGGACGTTGGCGGCAGTGTCCGGCCCGTCATGCGGAGTTCCTAGCGGTTGGATATGGTGCCCTTCGGCGTACCGAGAGCCATCGGGCATGACGATAGTGTGGCCACAGAGCTGACACTCATGGTTATGCAGTGCCTTGATCCGGCAGGCGAGCAGCGTGTCGCGGACGATGCGTGAGACTGTGGATATGATCCGTTCGGCTGGTCCGGTCGCTGCGGAGGTGAGCGTTGATTGGTCTACTACACCGGGAGCGGTCCTCGAACGTTCCCAGCAGCCTGCACAGCGGCCGGGGCTGCCCGACCCGCAAGGAGCGCGTCAAAGTGCGGCACGAACTCGTCCTTGATATGCTGCAGCCCCAATCTGAAGTTGCTCTGACTTTTTAGGAAAGCCGAGAACCACGGGAGGTCGCTGATCGGGATCGGTGGCGTGAACTCGATGCCGCGGCCGCGGGCGTAGTTTGAGAACTCATCCTGCGATGACTCGCCCACATCGTCCACCACCCAGGTGTCGCGGAGGTGATACCGCAGCGGTCGCCCCTCGCCGCTGATGGACCACACCCGCTCACCCCGTAGCCGCTCGACGGACTTCGCGGTGCCAACCGAGAACGGCTCAGCCTGCTCGAACGAGTAGCCCATCTTCTCGGCATTGTGGTAGGAGACAAAGTGCTTCACGCCCGCAACACTACCCTCTGCAAGGCCAACTACTTGGGAGACGACTGTCGGAAATGTGAATATCTTTGTATCGCAGTGTTTGCAGTTATTGATATCAAGACTGCGGTCTGTTGCCCACGCGATCAACTCGGCGAGACTGTTTGAACAGACTTTCCTGGCCGTCGTGTAACAGCCGTCCTTGTCTTCCAGGTATTCAATGTCACTGCCTCCCTGGTGATTGCAGCCACGACCTGCGGCGTTCTCGCGTTTGTCCTGCGCGTAGTGGATCGTGAATTGCAATGCTGCGCTCTCCGTCATGTGGAAACCGTCCACATTCGCCTTTCGCCACGCTTGAAACCTCTGGTGGGTTTCTGAATTGTTGCCGTGAAAGATGTCAATCATGGATTGGCTCCGTGTCGCCCTTGCAAAACAGAAATATTATATTCGACTTCCAACAAATGTCTCATCGGAACTCCCCCGACGGACGGTCGTCCGTGGGCATTGGGTTGGCTTATCCACGCGATTTCGCGAAATCAAAAAGTATTCGTTGAATTGACGTAAGTCGGAATTGTGCCGTGTGCTCGGACGTACCCAAAAGTGTCTCAAAATGACATAGAAATGTCTCTTTCGGTCAATCTTGGTGCCATATTTGTACCCATTCGGTCG
>JANXNT010000419.1 GCA_025353985.1 Limnoglobus sp. | reverse complement strand
CGCTTCGAGAATGCCGATTTCGCTGGCGGAAAGCCGCTCGCCTTTCGGTGGCATCCGGGTGTCATCGGTCGCCGTCACGCGGTGCCAGATCGCACTCTCACGCGGTTTTCCTGCTGCAAACAATTTGCCGTTGTCGCCACCTTTCAGCGCATCGGCCTTGCGATCCAGGCGCAGCCCGCCACGCGATTTCGCCTCGCCATGACACGCGAGGCAATGCTTCGCAAGTATCGGCTTCACGCTAGTCGTAAAGTCCGCAACCGGCGCAGCAGCGAGGATCGGTGCAAGCATGAACAGCAGAACCAACGAGATCGAGTGCCGCACAACGTTCACTCCCGGATGGGTGGGAACGACAGTGTAACGGAATGACTGTGTTCGTCGCAATGGTTTCGTAATAGAAATGCAAAGAGCGGACATTGCTGTCCGCCCTTTGCACTGCAAATGATTTGGCTAAGGAGGGACTTGAACCCACACGCCTTTCGGCGGTCGATTTTGAGTCGACTGCGTCTGCCATTCCGCCACTCAGCCCATTCACAGTTTAGTTCTTGGTGCGATTCCGTCAACGGCGAATCACTCGATCGCGGCTTCGGCGAGGTCGGTTTCGTCGGGTTTTATCGGCGGTTTGCGTTCGCGGGCCATCAGCCAGCCGGTGGGGCCGAGCACGAGCATTGTGCCGACGACGTTGAGCAAATCGATCGTTTTCCAACCCAACATCGCTTCGAGGAACATCACGAGTGCGACTTGCGATAGCCCGACCACCGAGACTTTCGTGGCCGAACCGCTTGAGAATGCCCACGTGAGGAACAGTTGCCCGATGGTGCCCGTTAGCCCGACGATTCCGAGCTTGACCAACGTGATCGGTGCGTAGAGTTGTTCGATGCCGTGCGTGCAGGGGAAAACGACAAGCGCCACGGCGGAAAATACCGTGGACACGAACGAAAAGTGCAGAATCACGGCGAGCGGTTTGACGCCCTTTAGGCGGTTCAGGCCGAGCATCGCGATCGCCGTCGTCAGCGATGCGAACACCGCCGATGCGGCGGGCAGGAACGGCACCGCCCCGTCGAATGGCCGCAAGGTCACGCCGACCCCGAGCACCGCACACAGTACAGCGATCCACACGCCCGATGTCGGCTTCTCGCGGAGCAATGGCCACGACAGTAACGCCACCCACACGGGGAAGGTGTTCGTGAACGTCAGCACCGTCGAGGTATCCATTTTCGCGAAGGCGAAGAACCCGGCGACCATGCTGCAACTGCCCGCGATACTGCGCACCCACAACATGGGTGGGCGGAGAAACACCAGCGGCGTTCGTGTGATTTTCGCGACGAGTAACGCGATCAGGCACGCCAGCCCGCTACGAAACACGGCCACGACTTGCCAATCGCACGTGTCGGCGAGCGAACGTGCGGTGAGCGCCATGATCGAGAACCACCCGCATCCGCAGAGCATCCAGACGTACGGTTTGATACCGACTGATTTCATTCCCAAACGATACGAAAAACCGGTTCGGCCGCATACCTCGCGTGCGTATCATGTGCCATTGTCGAGGAATACCGCAACAGAGGGCGTGGCATGTATCCGTCGGGCGTATGGCGCGGGTTTTGGCAACAGGAAGGCTTCGGTCGGCAAACGATGCGCGAGTTCGAACTGCGTTTTAAGGGCGAACGCATCGTTGGCTCCGGCACGGACATCGTTGGCCCGTTCACCGTTCGCGGCGAATGCAACCCGTCGAATGGCCACGTCATCATGGTCAAACAGTACCTGAACAAACACGCGGTCACCTACGACGGCGGCCCTGACGGCGAAGGCAGCATTCAGGGAACCTGGCAGATCGACGGCACGCTGTTCGGCGTCACCTGGAAAGGCCCCTTCCTCATGCAACCCGTCATCGCACCCGCAACCACTGACGACGGCATCCGCGAAATCGGTGCGTGACGACGTAAACGCGAAATCCTTGCTCTCATCATCGACGTAAGTCCGAATTGCAAAAGTTTTAAAACCGTGTTTTTCGTGTTTTTTCGTCTCAATAAGCCCCTTTTTTGATCGCATTTCGCTTATCGGTTCGCGGTGACTTTGCGTTATCCTGCTATCCTGTCATGATTTACGTCGACGATCCTGCGATTGACACTCGCCGCAGGTAGCGCCTTTTTTGGGTCACTATGCGACCTAAAATCGACCGTGCGCGCCTTTTCTGTGTCATTTGCGCGCACTTCTGTGTCATTTCGGCG
>JANXNT010000418.1 GCA_025353985.1 Limnoglobus sp. | reverse complement strand
TGCGCAACTCTACCCGCGGCTCGGCGACTGGGCGGTGCTGAAACCGAAGCCGACGAAGGTTGATTCTGCTGCGGTCGAGGTGGTCGATGCGGGGTTGTTCGACGAACGCTGGCAGTTCATTCAGGCGAAGCCAGTGAGCCTGCCGACGTTTCTCGCACCCGGCGAGAAGTTAGAATTGCTCTGGAATGAAGGCGAATTCACCGAAGGCACGACGCTGGGGCCGGATGGTTGCATCTATTTTTCGGACATCGGCAATCGCCTGATGAAGTACGACCCCGCCACTAACAAAACGACGGTCTTCCGCGATCCCGGCGGGCGAACGAACGGTTTGAAGTTCGATGCCGAGGGCCGATTGCTCGCTTGCGAAGGTGCTAATGTTGGCGGCAATCGTCGCATCAGTATTACGGATCGCAACGGCAAAGTGACGACACTGGCCGACGCCTGGAACGGCAAAAAATTCAACTCGCCGAACGATCTGACGATCGATGGCAGTGGCCGCGTTTACTTCACCGATCCGCGTTACGTCGGTGACGAGAAACGCGAAATCGACACCGAATCGGTGTATCGCATCGACCCCGATGGCAAGGTGACGCAGATCATTAGCGATGTCGAAAAGCCGAACGGTATCGCGATTTCCCCCGATGGCAAAACGCTGTACCTCGCCATCACGAATGGCGACGCGAAGAAGCGACGGCAACTCCTCGCGTACCCACTTCACGTCGATGGCAGCGTCGACAAACAAAAGTTGCTTTACGACTTTGGCGATGATCGCGGCATCGACGGGATGGCCGTCGCCGCCGATGGAACGATCGTGGCCACGGTGGGCAAGAAAGCCACCGCCGGCATCGCATTCTTCACACCCGATGGCATGAAGATCGGCTTCCTGCCGGTGCCAGACGACACCGGAAATTGTTGTTTCGCCGGTGCAGACAAGAAGACGCTCTACATCGCCGCCGGCAAATCGCTCTACCGCGCGAAGCTGAGCATCGCGGGGAAGTGACTAAAAATTCCCGAGTGTCTTGCGGAAACGATCGATGCACGAACGCACTTCGACGGCACCTTCTTCGTGCGAAGCCCAGCCGAGCGGTTCGATCGTCACGCCTTCGAGCACCTTGTACGTGCTGAAAAAGTGCTCGACTTCGCGTAGGAAGTGCTTCGGCACGTCTTCGATCTTGTGCATACTTTCGAACAGCGGATCCTTGTTCGGCACGCTCAAAATTTTGAAGTCGTTCTGGCCTTTGTCGCGCATCTTGAAGATCCCGACGACGCGGGCTTCGATGAGGCACCCGGAGAACGTCGGCTCGTTGACCATCACGAGGATGTCGAGCGGGTCATTATCTTCGGCCAGCGTTTGCGGAATGAAACCGTAATCGCCGGGGTAAACGGCGGAGCTGTAGAGGTAGCGATCCATCTTGATGAGGCCGGTCGCCTTATCGACTTCGAATTTCGTTCGGCGGCCTTTCGGAATCTCGACGATCATATTCGCGACCGACAACTCACCGGTACCCGGTGGAATCATCATGTAGTCGCGCATCCGGTTATTCATCACGCGCAGTCCTCATCTCGTTAGACGGAGCCAGACTCCTGAACGGAGCCAATCTCTCGGTGGTGACAGTTTATGAACGGAGAGGAATAACGCGCACTCACTTTGCCGGTGGTATCAAACCGGGTGCGGTGAATCCGGGAGTTCCCGTGTCGGCGGGCGTCGTCGATTCGGGTAACTTCGAAGGCAACTTGTCTGAAGTATTCGGCGCACTGCCACCCGTCGGCTTGACGTACTCGATCGTTGCGGATGGCTTATCCAAATCGATAATCACTTCCTTGGCGTAGATGTCGTCGCCGGTGTTCGTGGCTTTATCTGTGGCACGAACGCGGACGTAAAACTTGTACGGCGTCTTCTCGGGGACTTCCCAAATGTAACGCCGCGAGTTTGGCAGCCGTTGCTCGGAGATCGCGGTCCATTTCTCGGCCGTCTTCGTGTCCGCATATTCGAGAACGATCGGGTCGGGCATCAGGTTCCGGTCGTCGGCGTTCCACTCGATTTCGACCTTCGTGCCCGTGGCCCCGCCTGGCGTGGGAGTCACGTTCACCACCTTCACCACCGGCTTCTTCGTATCGACTTCAACGAGATGTTGTGCCAGCGAATTCGGTCGTGGGTCGCTGTCTTTCTTGCCCGCACCGCTTTCGGGAATCACAATGAAGCCGTAACGGCCATCGTCGGTGACAACGTGCGGAATCTCGACACTCGGGTTCGGTTGTTCGTAGGGAATGTCGCACGTTTGCGACTTAACGAGCTTCCATTCGGCGTTCGGGTTCGCCGTCATATTCTTCGCCCACAAGTGAACGACCTTCACGCCGGAGCGCGTCACGGTGTTCAATTTCGACTTCACCGTAAGGTTATTATTGTTAACGTATACGATCTGCGGCTGGCCGGGAACATCGTCGTTCATACCTCCGCCGGAACCGAGTCGAGGCGTCGCGGACAGCGAACCGTTGTCGCCGGATCGCGGCCTCGGGTTCAAATCCTCGAGTTGCAAACCGCCCGTGCCATCCGTGGCAGGCAGCCGCACGATTCGCGAAAAGGTCTCGTGCCCGGCTTTGTCTTTGGCGGCGACGCGGGCTTCCAGCGTACGTGTCTCTTTCGCCAAACCGGTCCACGTATACGAATCGCGAACGGTCCAGTTGCCTCGTGTTTTGGCGACGGCGAACCAGTTGACATCGCCGTTGACCCAACGACATTCGAGCCGCACGCCGTTGGTTTCGAGGTTCTCTTCTTGGACGTTCCACTCGACGCCATACTGCCCGGAGGCAGCGACATTGACGACGGGCGGCCGAGTGTCGAAGATCACGCGGGAATCGGCGCGGAGTTTCTCGGTGGTCGGAGACACCGTACCGTCATCGTAGACGAGTTGCACGGCAAATTCTTCTTCACCATCGCCGCGTGCGGTGTACTGAAAGCCTGGCAGACGATTGGGAATCGGTTGCAGATCGTTGGTGGCACGCTCGCCGACTTTGGTGAAATTGCCGTTCGGCGGCGCTGAGTACAAGCGTAATTTGACGGGCTTCGGTTTCAGATCCAGCACCGCCTGCGGCACCGGGAAACCGATCTCGAGTTGCGGCCAATACTTTATTGTGGCTTGATTCTGCGCGACCGCCGAGGGGCCGCAAATGAGCAATCCGCCGCCAAACGCGACAGCCAACCATCTCTGGAGTCGGCGCATGGCGGTTTCTCCGAACCAATTACAAAATTCGTGCTGTAGGAATCATCGGAAGAATCGGCATCGCAACTTGAGGAATACTCCTCTGGCGAGCGGACGTGTCTATCAATGGTTTGGAGGATTCGCCATGAACGCACCGCAGTTGACGATCTTTTACGATGGGCTTTGCCAACTTTGCTCGCGCGAAATCGATATGTTTCGCCGCCGTGTAACCGACGGCACGCTGGGTTACGTCGACATCTCGTTGCCGGAGTTCGATGCGAAATCGTACGGCCTCGATGCGGCGGCGGTGCATCATTCGATGCACGTGAAACGGCAGAGCGGCGAGATCATTACGGGGGTCGATGCCCTGATCGCGATGTGGCAATCGGTGCCGGGGTTCCGCTGGATGGCGTGGCTGACGCGGAAGTGGTGGCTACGCCCGTTTGCGAATCTCGGATACGTGATTTTCGCTTGGGTTCGCCCAAAACTGCCGAAGCGAGCGCGTGCGACGTGCGACACGGGACACTGCCCCACGCCGTAACCGGTTCGACCCGAACATCCGTTATGACACCGCGCATTCAATCGGTAAGGTTCCCGCAGACTCAGCACGTTCTCATCCGGTTTCGGTTATATTCGTAAATTGAGCGTATCCGAAATCGGCGTTCTCGCGGCAGATGACCTATGCAGATTATCCACCAGTTGGCGAAACGCGGCATCCTCTCCGATTCCGACGTTGCGCGAGCCGCCGATGCCGTGGCTGCTGCTGCCGACAAAGCCCCGCACCTGACGCTCATCGAAAAAGGCTTCGTGAAGGAAGAGATCCTTCTGCCGATTCTCGCCGAAGAATTCGGCATGGATTGGGTCGATCTCACGCAGACGAAAGTGGAAGCGGAAGCACTGGTTGCGGTGCCACTGAAGTTGTTGCACCGTAAAAACCTGATGCCGATCGCCCGCCACAACGGCACGCTGACGGTCGCAACCGGCGACCCGTACGATGCCTACGCAATCGACGAGTTGAACACGCTGACGGGGCTGCACATTCAGCCCGTGCTCGGCAGTCCGAAGGAAATCACGCGGCTCATCAAGATTCACTTCGGCGTCGGCGGCGACACCGTAAGTAGCCTCGTCGAAGATCGCAAATCGGACATCGAATTTCTCGACGACATGGAGACCGACGATAGCGAACTCGCGAAGCAAGCGCAGGAAGCATCGGTCGTGAAGTTGGTGAACGAAATCCTCGTCGAGGCATCGAACGAACGAGCGAGCGATATCCATATCGAACATGAGGAAACCGGGTTGCGGGTCCGGTATCGCATCGACGGTTTGCTACAAGAACAGAAGCTGCCCGCCGAGATCAATCGCTTTCAGTCGGCGATCATTAGCCGTCTCAAGATCATGGCCCGGTTGAACATCGCCGAGAAGCGTTTGCCGCAAGATGGGCGCATCAAAATGCGCGTCTCGGGGCGGGAAGTCGACGTTCGCGTGTCGATCATCCCGATGGTTCACGGGGAAGGCGTCGTCATGCGGCTCCTCGATAAGAGCCGCATGGTGTTCAGCCTGAAAAGCATCGGGTTCCTGCCCGAAATCGACCGCAAGTTCCGCCAATTGATCGACCTGCCGCACGGCATCGTCATCGTCACGGGGCCGACCGGTTCGGGGAAATCGACGACGCTATATTCGGCACTGAACGAAGTCAAAGACGAATCGACGAAGATCATTACCGTCGAAGACCCGGTCGAATATCAGCAGCCGGGAATCTGCCAGATTCAAACGCACGCGAAGATTGGGCTGACGTTTGCCTCGTCGTTGCGGTCGATCTTGCGGCACGACCCGGATATCATTTTGATCGGCGAAATGCGCGATCTCGAAACCGCCGAGGCCGCGATTCAGGCATCGCTGACGGGGCACATGGTGTTCAGCACGCTGCACACCAACGACGCCCCGAGCGCGTTTACTCGACTCATCGACATGAAAGTCGAGCCGTTCCTCGTGGCATCGACGGTGGAAGGCGTGCTGGCGCAACGCCTGGTGCGAACGATTTGTGCCGACTGTCGTACGGAATATGTGCCGGTAACCGATGACTTACCGATCGACTTCCCGCACAAGCACAACGAGGATGGCAGCCCGATTCGCCTCCAGATGGGGGCCGGTTGCCGATCGTGCCGTCAGTCGGGGTATCGCGGGCGGACTGGCATTCATGAATTGCTCGTCAACACAGACATTATTAAAGATCTCGTCGTCCAGCGGGTGAATTCGAACGTGATCCGCCTCGAAGCGTTGAATCACGGCATGTCCACGTTGCGGCACGATGGCTGGCGCAAGATCCTCAACGGCACCACAACCATCGACGAAGTCGGCCGCACCACCGCCGGGGACATCAGCTAGCAAGCACACGCACGCACTCAATGTAGCCCAGGGGTACGACGAAACGTCTAACCCTGGGCTAAAGGATCGAACCCCGTTGGGGTAAAGAATCGCCAAGGAACATCATGCCCGATTTCACGTACGAAGCCCTTGGGGGCACCGGAGCCAAGCAGTCGGGGACGCTTACGGCGTCTTCCGAGCGCGAAGCCGCGACGATGCTCGATGGCCGTGGATTGTTCCCGATTCGCATTACGCAGGCGGCGGCGAGCCAGTCGGGTGGTGGTTACTTTTTTAGCGGCGTCAGCAAACGCCAACTCTCGACGACATATGCACAATTGGCGGACTTGCTGCACTCGGGCGTACCGATGTTGCGTTCGCTGGAAATCCTCGAACGGCAAAGTAGCAGTAAGCGGCTCAGTAGCGTGCTGCGTGATGTTCGCATGAAAGTCGCAGACGGTACGGGACTGGCGCAAGCGATGGCCGCACACCCGAAAGTCTTCGACGAACTCGTCATTAGCATGATCCGCGCGGGGCAAGAAGGCGGCTTCCTCGAAGACGTGCTGAAGCGCACCGCGACCTTCGTCGAACACCAAGAAGACATGAAAGGCAAGGTCATCGGCGCCCTCGCCTACCCGGCCTTCCTCATGATCGCGGGCTTCGGGGTCCTCGGCATCCTCGTGATTTTCTTCGTGCCCAAGTTCGAGCCGGTGTTCAAGAAGCTCAAGGAAAAAGACGCCCTGCCGGTGATCACGAAGTACTTGCTGATGCTCAGCAACTTCCTTTCAAATCCGCTGTACGTCATCCCG
>JANXNT010001062.1 GCA_025353985.1 Limnoglobus sp. | reverse complement strand
CGTCGTAACTCACGACAAGAGTGCGAGATACGGCAAAAATGTCCGATACCGATAAGCGAAAGACGATCAAAAAAGGGGCTTTTTGAGACGAAAAAACACGAAAAACATGGTTTTAAAACTTTCGCAATTCGGACTTACGTCGATTATGAGTGACCATTTAGCCACAATTTCGGGTACAATGTTGACAGTTAGCGTTTCCCTTCGACACTTTGGAGGCGACCATGTTGCGACTCATTGGCTTGGCGTCGGTCGTATCGTTGACGGCCGCAGTTCTGCTGGCCGCACCGGTGCCGAAGAACGAACTGCCCGTGCTCGGGAAGACGAACGCGAACACGCTTATCAAGGAATACAAGGAGAAACTCGTGATCAACGCGAGTAGCGAATGGAACGGTTGGCCCATCGCGAATGCCTTCGACAGCAACGAAGCCACCTCGTGGTACTCGGCAAACGGCGAGTCGGCGACGAACGGCAAAGAGCCATGGGTTCGCGTTCGCTTCCCCGATAACAACACGGTTCGCCGCGTCACGATTCTCGGCAATCGCGATCCAGATTGGCCAACAGGCTACACGGCCACGGCAGGCAAGCTCGAGTATCTCGACGCCGATGAGAAGGTGTTAGTCAAAGAGGATTTGGTTGGGAAAGGGGACAAGCACGATTTCGAACACACGCCGAAAGAACCGATCGTCGGCGTGCGAGCGATCCGGTTCACGATCACAAAGGACAACGCCACCGGCAACTGCGTGGCGGTGGGCGAATTTCAAGTCGAATAACGCTACGTTTATTGGCCCTTGGCGGCGTCGCGGACTTCGCCTTTGGGCAGATTTGGCATCGACTTCAAGTTCCGCATCATGTTGGACTTGTAGACTTCCACGCCAGGCTGGCCATACGGGTTCGTACCGCTCAACCGCCCTTCGACGGCCGTGGCGAGCATGAGCATTTGCAGCAGTTGGCCCATCGTGTGTTCGCTCAACACGGGCAGCACGATATCCGCCGTGGGGCGGGCGGCTTCGGCATAAGCGTCGTTGGTGCCACGAAGTGCGGCATCTTGAAGGTCCGGGTACGACTTGCGGCTCAGGCTGTTCAAATCGTCTTCGTTGCGATCCGACATGCCAATCACCAGCGGCTGGTGCTTCGTCGTTCGCACCACGAGATTGTTGATGATCTTTTCGCGGGTGCCGTCCTGATGCTGTTGGCCACGGCTGTGCAAATCGCGTGAATTC
>JANXNT010000389.1 GCA_025353985.1 Limnoglobus sp. | reverse complement strand
GTGCTTCGACCGGCGGCAGAGCTTGCGAAACAGGCGAATCTGATGCTAGGCATCGAGTACCTCAACCGCTTCGAATGTTACTTTCTGACGACCGCAGCCGATGCCGTGTCGCTCGTAAAGGAAGTCAATCACCCGAACTTCGGCACGATGTACGACACCTTCCACGCGAACATCGAGGAAGTCCGCCCGAGTACCGCCATCCGCACGATTGCCCCGCACATGCGGCACGTGCATATCTCGGAAAATCACCGCGGCACACCGGGCACGGGGCAGGTGAATTGGTTCGAGACGTTCCGCACCTTGCGGGAAGTGAACTACGACGGCTGGCTCGTCATCGAAGCGTTCGGCCGATCCCTACCCGCCCTCGCCGCCGCCACCCGCGTCTGGCGCGACTTTTTCCCTTCCCCCGAACACGTCTACACAAACGGCATCGATTTCATGAAGACCATGTGGAACGCATCGAAAGTGTAATCGCAAAACCCCAAGCAAGCCCACGGACGGCCGTCCGTGGGCTTTGGGCTTCATTTAGCACTCGCCCGCAGATCACCCAGATATTACTTAATGCTCCACTTCCTTCTTCAACAACGTCACTTCGTCGGCAGTCAGCGCGAACAAGCGATACACCCGTTCGTTGATCTCGGCTTCGGCATCGGCGAGTTTCCGGCGTAGCGCATCGACATCCGCTCGCTTTTCCTTCAGGTACGGCTCCCATTCGTCGGCCGTTCGCGGCGCGGAGAACGGGTTCTGCTTCCGCTTGAAACTCGTTTTCAAACTCTCGCCGAGCGGCATGAAATCGAGTTCCCACCATCCCTGCGCCTTCTCGTTGAGCTTGCCGTCAGAATCGGAACGAAAGCCGGTCAACAGCCGGTGCCGCACCTGTTCTTCGATGCGGTAACGCTCGGCCCCCAGCGTGTTGCACGATTCGGCGAGTTTGGCAATCGCGTCGCGTTCGGCCGGCGACGCGTTGGGGATGGGGAGTTTTTCCATGTATTGTGTGAATAGGCGATATTGCCAGCGGTCGGAACGAAGTCGAAGCGGTTGCGCCGTTTTGCTGATGAAGAACCACGAAGCCCACGATGATAGCACACCGAGAAGGTAATAATCCCCGCCTGGAATAACAAAGCCGGTGTTGCCGAGATATCGATTCGCCGTGTCCATGCTGAATCGCGGCCGATTCGTGATGTCCGGCCATACGATTTTCGGTTGCTCGAAGGCGTTCCAATACTCTACCGAATCTTGAATCTCAAACCACTTGTATGGACCCGGTTTACGTCCTTTCCAAATCTTCCCCTTGTTGGCTTCCTCCCATTCGTCTGGGCGCGGCTCCAAGGCTTCACGATGGTGTTTCAGGTATTCATGAATGGCAGGATATTCTTCAATGACGGTGCCACGTCGAGTAAATATCAAGTATTCTGTCGAATTGCTAACATGCCATTCTCGTAGGTTTGTACCTTGGACGAAAGGTTTTATGATCTCCAAGCTGCGTGCATCAGCTTCGATAAGTTCTTTTCGAGTTTCCCCACTAATTACAAACACTTCGTTCGCACCAGTGACGACGCCTCGAAACATATTATTATCAACATGTTTCGCAACAATAATCCCGCCAGCGGCGAGCTTGTTCCTAAGCGCTAACACGTCATCAGTTTCGAGTTCCCAAGCGGCGCTACCGAGGTGATCGGTGCGCATTGCTGGAGCTTTCTTCATTTCATCGCTGAGAGTTTCGGGTGGCCGTCCGGAGGTCAGCCACTTCCAGATTTTCATCGGGCCGCCAGGCGCTCGTTTGCTGGCAATCGCGATCGTCGGGCGAATCATCTCGGCGTCTTCAAAT
>JANXNT010000316.1 GCA_025353985.1 Limnoglobus sp. | reverse complement strand
ACGGAAGTTGGGATCATGATGAGAGGGATTCCATCAATCGGGGAAGCTCAAGTCGTTCAGGTAGCGTTCGCGAAACGATGCCGGGGAATACAGATCGCTGGGCAGATCGATTGCCAGCGTGTCGCAATCGGTCAGGATCACGCTACCCAGGTGTCGTTTCGTATCGGCACCGAGTACGAAATACGCCGTGGAATACGCATCGGCTTCGGCTGCGGTTTGGGCCACCACACTCGCACTGGCGGTACCGTCTGCGGGCCAACCGGTTCGCGGGTCGAGCACGTGCCCCAGCTTCTTACCGTTGTAGTCGAAATACTGGAATGTGGCCGCTGAGGTTGCGAAACCGCAGCCTTTGAGGCGCACCATACCGAGCGTTCGGGCGGTGTCCCACGGGTGGCGAATCGCAATCGGCCAGCCGCGCGTATCGTCTGGCGGCACGCCAATCGCCCGCACGCTACTGCCGCCACCGTGCAACAACGCCGAGCGAATGCCCCAGCGCGTTTGCAGCATATCCGCCGCACAATCGAGAGCGTAACCTTTGCCAATACTGCCGAGGTTCAGCTTCAAGCCAGATTGACGGTACTTTACAGACCGCGTTTCCGCGTTCAACATCACATGCCGCATCCCGGTTTTCGCCATCGCCTCGGAACGTTGAAGTGGCGATGGCACGCTGCCTTGCCTGCGTTGGAAGCCCCACGCCTCGGTAAGTGCCCCCGTAGCGGCATCGAACGCCCCCCCAGTTTCGAGCGTATATGTCGCACACGTTTGCAGCAATTGAAACAGCTTCGGTTCGACGACCACCCAATCATTTGCGGCCGTCTCGTTGATCTGCATCAGTTCGCTATCGTGATAAATCGTGAGTTGGTCTTCGAGGTCATCGATGAGATCGAGCGCATCAGAAGCAGCCGCGAGAGCATCGGGGGTGCCGTACGGAATCGCGATCTCGAACTTCGTCGCCATCGCGCGGCGAGACACGCGCAGCAAGGCATATTCCGCGTGCGTTGGTTCCGGAAGTTCCGGCAACAGCGGCGCAAACGTGCCAACAGGGGTGTTCGCCAGAAACCGTCGCCGCTCCATTGCCATGGCCTCGCGATTGGTTCGCCCATGCCATTATAGCGCTGGCCGAAGAACTTCGAGAACCTGATTCCCGTTTCGCCGCGCCGCATAATCTTCGGAGCGAAGCGCGGGCTTGATGTGTCAGATGGTTTCGCAAGTTGGCCGCCCCGCACCGTCGATCACCATTTACCAATCGCGCATCGCGCGATAACCCTAATATGAATTTGGACAGTTCTCGTCGTAGGCTCCGTTGCCCATGCCGAGAGTTTGGAGAGGGAGATAGTCAATGCTAAGGCTCCTTGGGTTCCTCGGTTTGGCTTTGGCCATTGGCCTTAGCGGCTGGTTCTTGCTGGCCCCTCGCGGTACTCCCGCTGCGGCCTCCGAGGAAGCCACGCACGAGCAGGTGCTTTCGCTCTGCGCCGCCTGCCATGCCTACCCGTCGCCGGAATCCTTTCCCCGCTCGGCGTGGCGCAAAGAAGTCTATCAGGGCTACGAATTCCTGAACGCTTCGACGCTGGCATTGCCCCGCCCCTACCCCTCCCGCGATAGCGTTGTCCGCTACTACGAGGCCCGCGCGCCGCTGGAATTACCGCTGCCTCGCCCCGAAAATACCTCCGGCGAGATGCCGTTTCGGTTCAATCGCCAAGGCTTCCGTCCTCCAGACGCGGGCATTGTACCTTGGGTATCCAACGTGAACCTCGTCCACCTCTACGACCCGAAGCGGTTGGACGTGATCTGCTGCGATACTCGCTCGAATCAGGTCAGCGTGTTGCGGCCTTACGAGGCCAATCCGACGTGGCGCGTGTTGGCCACGCTGTCGCACCCGGCCCATGCCGAAGTGGTGGACCTCGACGGCGATGGCCACCTCGACCTGATCGTGGCTTGTCTCGGTAGCTTCCTCCCGACCGATGCGCGGAAAGGCGAGGTCGTCTGGCTGCGTGGCGCGGCCGATGGCACGTTCACGGCCATCCCGCTCCTCCAAAACGTGGGGCGCGTGGCCGACGTGCAGGTCGCCGACTTCAACGGGGACGGCAAGCGCGATCTGGTGGTCGCCGTCTTTGGCTGGCGCGTGACGGGGGAGATCGTTTACCTCGAGAACAAAACGACGGACTGGTCGAAACCGCAGTTCGTACCGCACACGATCGATACGCGGCACGGGGCGATTCACGTGCCGGTCTGCGACCTGAACGGCGATGGCAAACCCGACTTCGTCGCCCTTATCAGCCAGGAACACGAAACGATTGTCGCCTTCATCAACGAGGGCGATGGCTACTTCCGTAAAGAAACAATCTTCAGCGCCCCACACCCCGCTTACGGCTCCAGCGGCATCCAACTTGTGGACATGAACGGCGACGGCAAACTGGACGTTCTCTATACCAACGGCGACTCACTGGACAGTCCTTTTCTTCGCACGGATCACGGCATCCAGTGGCTCGAGAATCGCGGCACGTTTCCGTTCGTCCATCACCCGTTGACGGCGATGCCCGGGGTGATGCGTGCGGTGGCGGCGGACTTCGATGGCGATGGCCGGCCGGACGTGGTGGCGGTCAGTTTTCTGCCGAAGAGCGACCATCCGGGACGCGACAAATTCGGGCTGGATTCGGTGATTGTTTTGCGCCAGATCGCACCGGGTCAATTTGCCCGCCAGTCGTTGGAAACGGGTTCCTACGACCACATCAGTTGCGCTATCGGCGACGTGTTCGGCGATGGCCGACTGCATCTCGTTACGGGTAATGCCTACTTCCGTGACCCACCGCCCAATGCGGACGCGATCACGATTTGGCAAAACATCACGCCCGTGCCAGCCAAGCGGTAGCGGCGGGTGTGGATTGAAATCACTCGTCCGGCAGACGGCCATGTTCTACGAGGAAGCGATAGTCGGACGGGCAGACGTCCCACGCCGACTGATACGTGCGTTCGAGCGGGACTTCGACGTACGAATCGGGTTCGATCCATGCGGGCATGTCTGGCATCGCCGCGCCGACGCGATATGGTTGGAGATACGCCTCTGACGGCAAGCCGAGGGCGTTGTCCCCCGATTGGTATGCGGCCAACAACAGTGTCTCATCGGCAGGCATTTCGAACGGTGCCTCCTCGATTTCGTCCCAAATCACCTTGTGCAACGAATACGGATCGTACGGACCGGGCGGAAACGGATCGACCAATAGCACGTTCACACCGGCACGCAAAAAATCGCAGGTTTTCTCGACGAACGCACGCAACGCCGACCGACTCGCTTTGTTCCCCGGCGACACGATCTCGATGATGCACACCACTTCGCCCATCCGGTGCCAAATGGCAATCCGGTTCGCCCGCTGAAAGATGGTGGCGTTATGCAGTTCGGCGGTCACGACACTTTGACAGTGTGGCTCGATCAATGCGGAAAAGCCTGGTGGGAGAAACCCAGCGTTGAGCGTATCTGCGATGGCTACCGTCCACTGTTGGTGAAAGTGGTGGTAAATGCCCGGTTCGACATTCGTCCAATCGTGCATGGGCATGAGATCCCTCCGTTGGCATTCTAGACGGCAATTCCGCGTAGCGGAGTGCGCAAAATTACACGAATTCGCATCGCGACGACGCAATGAGTAGAATCAATATCGATTCCCCAAGAAGACGAGGTGCCCGATGTCAGGCAATTACACCGCGATTGTTCAACAGCACGGCGAATGGTGGATCGGTTGGGTCGTGGAAGTGCCAGGAGTGAATTCGCAAGGAGTGACCCGCGACGAACTCATCGACAATTTACGCGACGCGTTAGAAGAAGCATTGGAGATGAATCGCGAGGACGCTCGTGCTGCGGTAGCCGGCCAGTTCGAGGAAGTGAGCTTGTCACTGTGAAACGGCGAGATTTGATCTAGTACCTTCGTCAAAACGGATGCGTTTTGGTCCGCGAAGGTCGGAGACACTCATGGTGGGGCAACCCAGTGGATAACCGGCGATCCGCAGTTCCACGACACACAGAAGTTCCCGATCCGCTCGCTCGCAAGATCTGCCGAGACCTTGGCATTCCTGAACCTTGATCGATGCACAGATTCGTAGGTATCTCAAAAATGTTGCTGTATCGCCCCGTGGGGCTTCGGGAACTCGAACTCGTGGCTGCGTCGGGATACCGCGATTATCCGCCGCGGTTCGTCTGGCAACCGATCTTTTACCCCGTGGTTACGCGCGAATATGCCCGTGCCATCCTCACGCAGTGGAACAGCAAAGAGTCTGAGGCGGGGCACTGCGGGTTCATCACCGAATTCGATATCGACGACGAATTCATCGCACGTTACCCCGTGCAACAACTCGGTGGCGGACCAATCTACCGCGAACTTTGGGTGCCCGCCGCCGATTTGGCCGAGTGGAACGAGCATATCATCGGTGTCATCCGCGTGATCGAATCGGTGTACGGTGCAGGATTCATCGGCGAGTTGGACGCGGAATCTGGCTTGCCATTAAGCGTGGTCAAAGCAGCGTCCTCACTCCTCGCGTCGCCAGACGCCGAGTGATGGAAATAGTGGTAAATGGTCGGTTCGACATTCGTCCAGTCGTGCATCGGCATGAGATTCCTGCGTTGGCATTCTATCCGTGTGCTTCGGAACGCGGCACGTCGATTGCAAAAACGGTCTCACTTCCTAATTTGATGCCGGGGCGTTTTGCCTCGCACATCACAAAGGAGACGTCGCGATGTTCCGTAAGTTGTTGCTGTTGGCCGTGGCATTGGGCACGCTCAGTTTGCTCGCGGTGGCCGAAGATAAGAAAGACGTGAAACTCTCGGGCACGTGGGTGCGCGAAGCCGAAGGCTTCGAAATGAAGTTCGCATTTAAGCCCGAAACGATGACGATCGGCGCGAAGTCCGGAGACAACGGCGTGACCGTCACCGCAAAGTACACCATCGAAAAAGACGGCACCGTGAAGGGAACCGCGACCGAAGTGACTGTGAAAGGCGACTTCCCGAACCCGCCGAAGAAGGGCTTCGAGTTCAGCTTCCTGTTCGCAATCGACGGCAAGAAAGCCAAGCTCAGCGACTTCAAGGGCGAAGACGCTGAAGGCGCAAAAGCCGTCGTCGAAGGCGAGTACGAATCGAAACCCGACTGAGTGGCGCGTCAATCCTCGCGTCGCCAGACGCCGAGTAAGTTCGAGAAATCATCGGTCCAGATTGGGCCTGCACTCGGTTGCAGGCGGTCCCATTGTACCGGCGGTTTGACGAAGCCGCCGGGCTTGCGCGTTGCGAACACCCAGATTGACTTTTGCTTGCCCGTTTCCATCTCCTCTTTGCTAATAAATCGCTCGTCTTCGCACAGGATCTGGAAGTTCGGGTCCGCATCGCGCAATAACCGGCCCACTAACGGCGGCAGATCGAGATAGCGATTCGACACGTGAAATGCGAGCGTGCCGTTGGTGCTCAGCTTTTGGATGTACAGTGCGAATGCCTCGCGGGTGAGCAGGTGAACGGGCACCGCGTCCGAACTGAAGGCATCGAGCGCGAACAGATCGTACGCGCCATCAGGTGCGTTGATCAGTTGTCGCCGTGCGTCGCCGAGGATGATATTGCAGTGTGTCGGGCAGTTTGCGAGGAACGTGAAGAAGCGTGCGTCTTTGGCGATGGCCACGACGGCGGGGTCGATCTCGTAGAAGGTCCAGTTTTGCCCGGCCTTGGCGTATGCGGCCATCGCGCCGCAACCGAGGCCGACCACTCCGACGCGCTGCGGTGCGGGCAGCGTGCCGAACAATCGCCCGAGTGGCCCCTTGCGGTGATAGTACATCAGCGGTTCGGGCATCCCCGGTTCGCCGATGCGTTGCTGGCCGTGTTGCGTCGTACCGTGGACGATCATCACGTACTGTTTGTCCGCAGAGCGCGTCACCCGCAGCGTGCCGAAAAAGTTCCGCGATGTTTCCAAAATCTCGCCGTACGGGCTGGGTGCGAACGAACCGACAATCAGCACGGCCGCGAGGCACATCGCGAACCGCAACGGCTGCCAAACGAGCGCGAACGCGAACGCCGCCGGGATGCCGAACGACAACCCGCCCCGGATCAGCCGCATATCGAGGAGTTCCTCTTCGACCGGCTTGCCGATCCATTCGTGTAAGCCCAGAACGATCAGCGCGGTGAATGCCGCGAGCGCGAGCACCCAGAGGAGATCGGTCGATTTCCACTTCACGGGAACCGCATCCGTGGCGGGCCGTACGAGTGCCACCAGCACGACCGCAATCGGGTATTCGAGGTAGCCGAACTTCGCGAACAGCAGCGGCGCGAGAAACGCATTGACCAGCCCACCGAGTACGCCGCCGACGGAGATCCACAGGTAGAACGCGGTCAGGTATTTCGGCGTCGGTCGGTCGGCCGCCAACTCGCCGTGGCACAGTAACGCCACCGCAAAAAACGCGAGCAGATGGATACCCGCCACCATCACCATCGGCTCGGTGGCGCGGGTGAGTAGCGACACCACGAGGAAGCAAAGCAGCATCGGCGTGAATCGCCTCGTAATGCGCCGCGCACTAGCCGGCCAGCGTGCGAACACGATTACGAAGCTCAGTAAGTATAACCCGAGTGGCACGACCCACAACAATGGCACGGGGGCAATATCGGTGGTCAGGTGCGCCGTCACGCTCATCAGGAAACTCGAAGTGAGTGCGGCCAGCCCGACCCAGCGGAGTCGCCGTACCCGGTTCGGTGGCGGTTCGATTGTCGCTTCGATAACCGCAGTTGTCGTCGTTTTTGCCAACGTACCGCAGAGTGCGATGAGCGCGATGCAGCCGACGAATGCCGCACACCACACAGCGCGTTGCTCGCTGAGCGCGAGCCACGGTTCGACCGCGAACGGGTAACCGAGTAAGCCGAGGAAACTGCCCGCGTTGCTCGCCGCATAGAGCGCATACGGGTTGCGCGTGCCGGTCGTGGCGTACCACGTTTGCAACAGCGGGGCCGTCGTCGCCAGCACGAAGAACG
>JANXNT010000312.1 GCA_025353985.1 Limnoglobus sp. | reverse complement strand
TACTCTTCGTGTTCGAAGATCTTCTTGCCGTTCACGAAAATTTGCAGTGCGTTCTGGCTGCCCGCACGGAAATCGACGGCGGTGTCCTTTTCGACATCGATTGCCGCGAAGGCGTAAATGACCGCATGTTTGTACTTGCCGACGACTGCGTTCAGATCGACGATGCCGTAGGTCTGCTTGGTTTCGCTCGGCATCCAGGTAAACTTCGCGCCCGCCTTGCCGGTGAACTCTGCCGCGAGGTCGATCGCTTTCTCCGGCGGGTACGGTGTACCGAAACCCGCGTTCATCGGGCTATCGAAGGGCCCCGCAAGTTGCCACTTCGTGATGAAACCCATGTGTTTGGTGATGTCCGCTTTGCCGTCGACCTTTTCGACGAGTTTCGCCAGTTGCTCGATCTGATCGGGGTCGCGTGAAGCGGCGAACAGCTTTTCGTACGCCGGTTTCAAAGTCAGTGCAGCGGAAATCGGCTTCAGTTTCTCGATCTCTGCTGCAATCGCATCGCGACGCAGTTCGAGGCTCGGATCGTTGACCATGCTTTCGAGCAAGCCATTCGCGGCGGCTTTATCCTGATCGGCAATCAACTCGAACGCGATCCGCCGTGCCGCCGGTGCGTTTTGCGCTTCTTGCACGAACGCGATCAGCGCTTCCGTCGGGAGCTTGCGTCCGGCTTTCTTTTCGGCTTGCGCGATGCCATCGATCGCGGATCGCAGCCAGTTCGCTGCCGTGGGGCTGGCCCCATCGAACGCCTTCAGCGTCGGGAACAGCGCGACGCCACCCCCGCCAACGAGTTGCTTCCAACCCGCAGCTGCGGCTTCGTTGCCCGCGCCTTCGCGACCAACGGCCTTGATCGCCTGAATCGCGGCAGGGATATCGACATCCGCACTCGCCACAAATGGCGATAGCAGCAAAAAAGCCACCGCAAGGGTACGCCCGAGCATGGTGAATCTCCTGAAAGAGTTGGCATAACTGGAATCAGTTTGGCGAAATGGGCCGCGAAAGTCGAACATTTTCTTTGTGAGTGAGCAACGATAGGCTTTGCGGGATCGGGAGCACGGTTGCGACATCACGAAAAATCTGCCTGAAAGCCTTGACCGAATCGTAGCGAACGATGAAGTTAGCATCATTGCGATACTTCCGATACGTTCTACCCCGAGGGGCTATGATTCGCTTCGCGTGTCCCGGTTGTGCGGCAACATTCACAGTGGACGATAATCGTTCGGGGAAATCGGGTAAGTGCCCGAAGTGCCAGTCCGAGTTCGTGATACCGGACATGGAACCGCTTCAATCGACGCCGACGCCCGCTTCCGTTTCAATACCCGCACCTGCCCCTCGCAATGTGGATGAGCCGGTCGAAATCGAACCGTGCCCAAAATGCTCCACCAAACTTTCGGTTTCGGGTAGCGACATCGGGAACGATGTCGAATGCCCGTACTGCAAAACCGTGTTTCAAGCGATCAAGCCCGGTACGCGCCCGCCCGCGCCGCCACCGGCACCCGGTCGAAAATCACAATTCGAATCGACCGACGATAACGGTCGCCCCAAGTCGCGACGCAAAGATTCCGACGACGACGACGATCGCCCACGGAAACGTCGCCGCGATGTCGACGACGACGATGAGGAAGACGAAATTCCCAAAATTAAGAGCAAAAGCGAAAGTCGCCGTCGCGACGAAGAGGACCACTACGATTCGCCCAAGAGCAAAAACAAAAGCCGCCGCCGAGATGAAGACGACGAAGACGCGCCCAAGAGTAAAAGTCGCCGTCGCGATGAAGACTATGACGACCGCCCACGAAGGAAGCGGTACCGCAGTGGCGGGAATGTTCGACGGGTAACGATCTCGAGGGTCAACGTGTTAGCGAGCGGCAAAGTCATGGCAATGATGATGGCCGTTACTACGTTCATCGTCGCCCTTATCGTGTTTCTCGTCAGTTTGGGAATTGCCAATTCTGGACCTGCACGCGGCGGCATTGGTTTAGGCAACTTGATCGAAGGTTATGGGATCATTGCTTTAATCGCCGCCCCGATTGTTTACGGAATCGGAGGATTCATTTACGGTGTGATCCTCGCGTTGATTTACAACGCCGCGTCTGGCATTGCGGGCGGATTCGAGATGGAAATCGAAGAGGATTAGG
>JANXNT010000287.1 GCA_025353985.1 Limnoglobus sp. | reverse complement strand
ATGACACAGAAAAGGCGCGCACGGTCGATTTTCGGTCGCATAGTGACCCAAAAAGGACGGTACTTCCGGCGAGTGCCAATCGACCGACCTTCGACACAACCTACGACATGAATGAGAGTTGCGGCAAAATTCCCCGAAACCGATCAGCGAAAGCCGATCAAAAACCGGCATTTTGAGACGAAAAAACACCCGAAAACACGATTTTCGAGCGCCGAGAAAAGTGACTTACGTCAATTATGAGAACGCGTTTTTGGCATCGCGGCGTCGTTGGGGCGTGCGAGTTTTACGATCAGGCGTTCGACTTGCAACCGCGGCGGGAGTGGGCTGCCGCCTTTCAGGCCGAGGTTGATTTCGACGAGCATATCGGAGAGTTGCGACAGGCGTTTCATGCCGAGGTGGCGAAGTTGGCGTTCGGTGCTCTGGCGTGCCTGCGGCCACTTTGCGACACCGGCACTATCCATCGCCGGGCCGAGCGGCAGGCCGTCGCGTGTCAGGCGTGCCACCGAGGCGAGTTTCCGCAACTGGAACGTCAGTGCCCCCATCAGCTTCAGCGGTTCCTCGCCGCTATCGAGCAATTCCACCAGAATACCGAGCGCCACGGCGGGGCAACCTTCGCCGACGGCGTCCATGATACCGAACACGTTCGCGGTCCGGTTCCGTGCCACGAACGTATCGACATCGTTCGCGTTGATCTCGGTACGCACCCCGACGGCGACTGCGAGTTTGGCTAATTCCTGCGCTAATAGCCCCATCTGCGCGCCGATCAGGCCGATGAGCATCCCCACGGCATCGGCGGTGATCGTCTTCGCGTGTGCGGACTTCGTCCAGGTTCCGCACCACTGCGTCAGCTTGTTTTCCGTCGGCGATTTGCAAACGATCTTCGCGTCTTCGTGCATCGCTTTCGCGAGTTTCGTCGTTTCGGGGAACGTCTTCACATCGAGAATCAGCACGCCGAACTTGCTCGGGTTCGCGATGTACTTTTCGAGCGATTCGCGGTGTGCCGAGACGAACGAATCGGCTTGATCGATCACGAGCACGCGCATAGGGCACAGGAACGGCATCGTGCTGAGTTCGTTGCGCACCGTCGTGTAATCGAGTTTGTCGCCGGGGAAGTTGGTGACGGCGAACTCGGGGTCCGCATCGCCGACGGCGCGCGCAATAATCGCATCGCGGCACATTCGCTTGAGGAAATCCTCTTCGCCGAACAACGCGTACATCGGCATCAGCTTCGACTTCGCCGCTTTCGGTAAAAACGCGAGTGCATCCACGGGAATCTCCAAAAGTTCAGGCGGCTGCCGATACTTTACCAGACTCGGTTGACAGATTCTCGTTCAACTGCCATAAGCGTGCTCATCGAATACCGGATTCTGCATTTGTAGGGGGCTGGAATGCCGACGTGGGGGCGGTGGTTGTTGGGCATTCTCGTTGCGGGGGTCGCGTTCGGCGTCCCCACCGCCTATTACCGTTCGCAGTACAGCAACCTCAAACGCTACCGCGAAGTCACGCCCGATAAGTTCTACCGCAGCGGGCAGTTCACTGCGTCCGGGTTGCGGACGATCTTCCGCGAGCGCGGCATCCGCACCGTGATCAATTTGCAAGAAGAAAACGAAGACCCGTTCATGCCAGAAGAATGGCTCGCGAAACCGCACGTTCGCGAGAGCGAAATTTGCCGCGAATTCGGGGTGAACTACCACGCGCTCTTCGGTGGCGAGATCATCCCCGAAGCCGATGCGAAGGCTGGCAAACGTCCGCCGGTGATCGATCGTTACCTGAAAATTCTCGACGACCCGAAGAATTACCCCGTGCTGCTCCACTGCAAAGCGGGGTTGCACCGAACTGGCATTCTGACCGCAATTTACCGCATCGAATACGAACGCTGGACGCCCGCCGCCGCGATGGACGAACTCCGCGCGAACGGCTTCGGGACGTTCGCTTCGACCACCGGAAACGTCTACATCGTGCAGTACATCGCGAACTACGAACCGGGCAAACGCTATCCGGTGCCACCCGACACGCGGCCGTTGTCATCCGGAGAGCCACGCTGATGCACACACTCGACCGGATGCTGTTTTTCGCGTACATTCGCTCGTATCTCATCGTGCTAACGAGCCTCGTGAGCCTGTACGTCGTCATCGATTTGTTCACGAATATCGACGACTTCGCGGGGCGTGGCAACATGCGCTCGATGGTCCGCCACATCGCCAGTTACTACGGCCCGCAGATCGCGCTAATCTTCGACCGGATGTGTGAAGCGATCGCGCTTCTCGCGGCCGTGTTCACGATGTCGTGGGCGGTGCGCAACAACGAACTCTTGCCGCAACTCTCGGCGGGCATCTCTGCGCACCGCGTCATTCGGCCGATCCTCATCGGTAGCGTGCTCGCACTCAGCCTCGGGCCAATCAGCCAGGAACTGCTGATTCCACGCATCGCAGACGAATTGCAGATCCCGAAAGACGACCCGAACCTCGAACGGCCGATCGAACTCAAAGGCGCGTTCGATTCGACCGGCGTTCACCTCGAAGGCATCGCGGGTTACCGGAAAGACCAGCGAATCAAGGCGTTCTTCGTAACGTTTCCCGAATCGGCCACAAGCACGATGAGCCACCTGCAAGCCGAGGAAGCGATCTACTTCCCGAAAACGAGCGAAATGGAAGCGGGCTGGATGCTGTTGAACGTAACGACCGAAGTCGCCACCGATGCGTTGCCCGAACAGTTGCAAATCGTCGGCCCAAGACGCTATTTCCTGCGGACCCGCGACACCGATTTCGACGCAATGACGCGCGGCTCGAAGTGGTACATGTTCGCCTCGACGCGAAAGCTGCAAGAGATTCTCTCGCGCCCCGACCCGCGTCGGATGGCACCGGTTGCGGTGATGTTCCACATGCGGTTTACGCGGCCAATCATCGGCATGTTGATGGTGATTCTCGGGTTATCGATGCTATTGCGAAACCACAATCGGCACGTGCTCGTCAGTGCGGGTGTCTGCCTCGTGATGAGCGCATCGGTGTACGCGCTCGTGTTCGCGTGCCGGTACCTCGGCGAAGCCGACATCCTCGCCGCCCCGCTCGCGG
>JANXNT010000273.1 GCA_025353985.1 Limnoglobus sp. | reverse complement strand
AGTTCTTCTTCTTCGTGACTTCGTTTTCTGTTTCGTCTTCGAGTTCCATCTTTCGGAAGAGATCGCTCATGTTCGTCAGCGAAAAATAGATCACCGCAATGAATATCAGCACGGCAATGACACACGCAGCGGCTGGCAGATGGTGCTTGATGTAATCGCCGGTGGTGTGCGCTTCGATCTTCTTGGTTTCGTGGCGACGGCGCTGAACCATGTCGTAACCGCAGTTCAGGCAGATTGCCGTATCGGGCGGGTCGAGTTCGATCGCGCAGAACGGGCAACGCGCGATATCGAATTCGTTTGCGGTGATGCCGTACGGGTTGTCGTTATCGTCGTCGTCGTCGATGGGCGGTTTCTTGGCGGGGGGTGCCGGTACGGCGGTGGGCTTCTTGGGTACCGGTTTCTTCGGTGCGTCGGCGAGTGCGAACGTATCGCCCGCAGGCTTCGGCGGGGCGGGTTTGGCCGTCGCCGGTTTCGAACCGCCGGCCGTCGGCACGGCGAATACCGTTTGGCACTCTTTGCAGCGGATCTTCTTGCCCGCCATCGCAACGGGAACTTTCATTCCTTTCGCGCAGCTCGGGCACGAGACGGGGATCGTATCGGCCATGCGGACCTCACGGGATAAAAACGATAGGGAATCGAGGAATACGACGATTGAACCGGCATCCTATAAGTTAGAAGATAGTTACGCACACGCCAGCGACGACTGCGCGAACCGACCGACAATCCACGCGAACGGCCCGCTTACCCGGACCGACACCATGACCACCGAACCGCGAATTCTCGTTTCCCTCGCCACTTACAACGAACGCGACAACCTGCTCCGGTTGATCGAAGAGATCCACGTCGTTCTCCCGGATGCGCACATTCTCATCGTCGACGATAACTCGCCCGATGGCACCGGTCGCCTCGCCGATGAACTGGCCGCCAAGGATTCGCGAATTCATACGATTCACCGCCCCAAGAAACTCGGCCTCGGCACGGCGACGCTCGCCGCGATGCACTTTGCGATGGATAACGGCTACGATTACCTGCAAAACATAGATGCGGATTTCAGCCATCCGCCGCGATTCTTACCGGGAATCCTCGCGGGAATGCAATCGCACGATGTCATGATCGGCTCGCGGTACGTCCCTGGCGGAGCGACCGAAAACTGGCCGTTGAAGCGGCGCATCATCAGCCAGACGGTGAATGGCATCGTGCGGTTCCTGTTCCGAATGCCGGTCAAAGACG
>JANXNT010000263.1 GCA_025353985.1 Limnoglobus sp. | reverse complement strand
TACGAAAGCCTGCGGACTGCATAGTTCGCGGGCTTTTTGCGCATATCGATTGTTAGCGTTGCCGTGACCCATTCCCATGCAGAGGGGCCGAATATGCAAGACCGCATCTCGTACAAGGGAATCACCTTCGACGACGTTCTGCTCGAACCGGGCTACAGCGAAGTCGTGCCCAAAGACGTCGACGTTCGCACGCAATTGACGCGGAACATTCGCCTCAACATTCCGATTCTGTCGTCGCCGATGGACACGGTGACGGAAAGCGAACTCGCGATCGCGCTCGCCCAGGAAGGCGGGATGGGGATCATCCACAAAAACCTGTCGATCGTGCTGCAAACCCGCGAAGTGGACAAGGTGAAGCGGTCCGAGAACGGCATCATCACCGATCCGATTACGTTGCCACCCGATGAAACCGTCGGCACCGCGCGGCGGATCATGGAACAGCACCACATCAGCGGCGTGCCGATCACGGTCGATGGCTATTTGAAGGGCATTCTGACGCGGCGCGATCTGAAATTTCTCGGCGATAACAACCAGAAACTCTCCGAGGTGATGACGAAGGAAAACCTCGTGACGGCGGTCGTAACGGCAACCGAAGTGCCCACGTTACTTGAGGCCGAACGGATCCTTACCAAAAAAAAGGTGGAGAAACTGCTCCTTGTAGACGATGAATACCGACTGAAGGGGTTAATCACAATCAAGGACATCGACAAAGCCGAGAATTTCCCCCAGGCGTGTAAAGACAGTCGTGGCCGGTTACGGGTCGGGGCGGCGATGGGGATTCTGGATTACGAGCGGGCCGATTCGCTCATCCGGGCCGGGGTCGATGTACTGGTAGTGGACTCGGCGCACGGTCACTCGAAGAACGTGATCGATACCGTCCGCGAGTTGAAGAAACGATATTCGATCGATGTGATTGCTGGGAACGTGGCAAGTGCTGAGGGGGCGAAAGCCCTCGCCGATGCGGGTGCCGATGCGGTGAAGGTAGGGATCGGACCGGGGTCGATCTGCACGACGCGAATCGTCTCCGGGGTCGGCGTACCGCAGATGTCGGCGATCGGCAACGCGGTGCAAGGCTTACGCGGCACGAACACACCGGTGATTGCCGACGGTGGCATTCGGTACTCGGGCGATATTACGAAAGCACTGGCGGCCGGTGCCCATTCGGTGATGCTCGGCGGGCTGTTTGCCGGCCTCGCCGAAAGCCCGGGGCAGATGATCCTTTACCGCGGACGGAGCTTTAAGTCTTACCGCGGGATGGGTTCGATCGCGGCAATGCAAGCCGGTTCGGCAGACCGCTACCACCAGGGGGCGGCCACGGCGAACGGCAAGCTGGTGCCCGAAGGCGTCGAGGGACGCGTACCGTACAAGGGGCCGCTCGCACCATTCGTGTTTCAAATGGTCGGCGGCATCCGCTCGGGGATGGGTTACGTCGGATCGCGAACGCTCGAAGAACTACGAACGAAGGCCCGCTTCATTCAAGTGAGTGGGGCCTCCGTGCAGGAGGGTCATCCACATGACATCGCTATCACGCAGGAAGCGCCGAATTACAGTGTCTCCGATTACTCCGGCTCGGATAGCGATTAGCTTCGCCGTCTGGCTCGGGGTGACGGTCTTGGCGAACGGGCAGCAACCCGTCGCCGCCCCGACGTTGTTACCATTGCCGATGCCCGCCATCGTTCCGGGTGCGCCGGCAATCATTCCCGGTCTGCCCGCTCCGACGCAGTGGGCACCATTTCCGCAGCTGCCCACAGTCAACGCGAACCCGGTGATGATCGTGCCGATCCCCACGCGGACGACACTCGAACCGAAGATCGTCACCTACGAAAAACCCTCAAACAACTCGCCGACATTACCGTCGGGTGCCACGCCCGCCGTGGTGCGGTTGCCCGTCGCGGCCGAAATCGCGAAGCCGATCGAGGCCGACAAACCGAAGCCCGACGAAGTGGCGACCCCCGCAGACAAAGATAAGCTCAAGCCCACGTCGGATCTCGCCGGCCTACCGAGCCGCGACGAAGTTTTCCGAATGATTTCGGACAAGGAACTCGATGCGCGGATTTTGAAAGACCTCAAGAAGTCGACCGACGTGAAATTCCCAGCACCGGCCGCACTGAAGAGCAGCAACGAGGCGTACGTCTCACGCGTGAACACCTACGCCCCGATCCAAGTCTCGGTCGAGCCGAACTACGTCGTTCACCGCCGGTTGTACTTCGAGGAAGTGAATTCCGAGCGATCCGGCTGGGACGCTGGCCCCGCGCAATTTTTGATCTCGGCCGGGTACTTCTACAAAGACGTCCTGTTCTTACCGCACAACATCGCGAGTGGCTTCTGGAAGAACCGCTACGAAGTCAGCAGCGGAAAGTGCATGCCGGGCAACCCGACGCCCTACTATCTGTACCCGCCCGGCTTCACCGTCGGCGGCACGCTCACCGAAGCCGTCGTCCTCACCGGCACCGCGTTCATCTTCCCGTAGGATTTCATCGCGTCTAACGTTGCATCACAAAGCCCAGGGTCGCGTCCGCGCCCCTGGGCTTTGTGATATATAATCCAGCCTCGCCTTACCCCCGCGATTGGCCCGGTATCCAGAGCACGTCGTCTTTGCCGTTATTGTTCTCGATTCTCCCGATCACGAACAGGAAATCCGATAGGCGATTGAGGTAAATCATCGCGTGTTCGTTGACCGGCTCCACGGCCATGAGCGTGACGATGGCGCGTTCGGCGCGGCGACATACGGTGCGTGCCAGATGCAACCACGCGGCCGCTGGTGTGCCTCCAGGCAAAATGAAACTCCGTAGCGGATCAAGGCGTTCGTTGAGCCGATCGATCTCGTTTTCCAGGCGTTCGTACTGCGTGGCCACCATGCGTAACCCGCCGCCACTCGGCACGCAGAGGTCGGCACCCAGGTCGAACAAATCGTTCTGAATCGTCCGCAGAATTGCCTTCTCGGGCAGGTCCGGGCAGTACGTGTGCAGCAAGCCGAAGACCGCGTTGAGTTCGTCGACTTCGCCATAGGCCGCCACGCGGGGGTGGTCCTTGGGCACGCGGGTGCCATCGCCGAGGCCCGTTTCGCCTTTGTCGCCAGTTTTGGTGTAAATCCGCGAGAGGTAAACCATGAAATTGTCCATGTGGGATGATGGCCGAACCGATCCCACACATGATAGCGCTGCGCCGCGCAGGCCACCAGATTACGTCGTTGGCCCTGCGGGGTTTGCGTTCATCGGTTCGGGGTATTTCTCGCGGACTCTCTTCATCGGTTCGGCGCGGAGTAGCGGGCCGAGGTCTTCATCCATGTAAAAATGGTATAGGCCATACATGCTGGGTTTTTTGTGCTCCATGATTTCCTGTATGGCTGCAATTGTGGCATCCACATCGCCGGTCGCGGCGGCGATCAACGGTTTCAATCGCGAGTCGGCGTCTTCTATGGCTTTCAGTTCCGTTCGGGCCTCGGCAAACTTTTTGAGGCGAACGAGGCCGCGTATCACCCGCGATTGTGCTTCTTCACGTTGGCCTACATAGTTTTCTTCATTCGCTACTGCCATGTATGCGCGATACGACAGGATCGCTTGCGAATACTCGGCATTTCGATACTGAATGGTACCTTTCCAGAAGATCAGTTCCGGGTCGTTCGGGGTCTTCGCTTTGTGGGTATCGACTAATTTCTTCAAGCCCGCCTGATCTTTCGTGTTGTCGAATCGCTGTGCCAACAGCCCGAACACACCCGGTTCCTGGCCGAACTGTGCGTACGCCTCGTGGCCGCGCTTCCGGGTGGACATCACGTGCAGCAGGCGATCTCGCACCCGTATTCGATCGGCTTTTTCGTCCTTCGGAATGGCTTCGAGCGATAGCTGAAACGCGGCTTCGGCTTCGGCGAGGTTGTTCTGCGCTAGCTCGATTTGGCCTTGATAGTAAGGAATCCATGCGTCGTCCGGGTGGATTTTGCGGTGCGCTTCGACGATGCGTTCGTACTCGGCGCGACGCTTCGGCGCTTCGAGTTTCACTTCGTCATCATCGTCCAACGCGTCGGTGAGATCCTCGGCCAGCTCGCGGAAAATACGGAGCGCCTCGTTCGCAGGGGCCGCCTCGTATACCTTCAATCCGTGCCCCGTGTCGGCGAGCAGGGAAACGATGCGGCGAGTCGCATTCTTTGTTGCATCATCGTTGTGGGTAAATAATTCCTTCAAAATCTGGATTGCCGCATCGAGCTGTTTGCGTTCGAGTGCGATCTTCACCATGTAGTATGTGGCGTCCGCATTCCTGGGGTCGTCTTTACGCATTTGCGTTGCTATGGCTTCGAGTGCATCCATATCATTGTCGGACAGCGCCTCGGTTGCAAATGTGCGGAGAAATTCCATGCTCGTCTGGCTGCGTTTCTTGAACCGCACCACCCACTCCGATTTGTTTTCCTTCGACAACACCCGCCGCAACGCCGTCAGGCAACTCGCATCATCCGGCTCGAAATCGAGCGCCTGCCGATACGACGTGGCGGCTTCTTCCATGCGGTCGAGATTCTCCATCGCCAAGCCGCGCTGAAGTAGAACCGTGGAGTCGGGGCCGAGGAGTTCGATGTATTTATTGCTCGCCGTAATCGCGTCGCCATACTCTTCGAGCAAGTTGTGCGCGATGGCCCGAAACATCAGCGTGATCGGCATATCGGGGTTGAGACGTTCCGCTTCATTGAGGAATGTCATCCCTTTTTTCGCGTCTTGTCGCCCGATCGCAATGAGCGCTTCGATCAATGCTCGCATCGCCGCAATCGGCTGCGGTAGTCCCACATTTCGCGCCGGTGCGAGTGCGACATCGGCCGCTTCATAGTCTTCGCGGCAACATGCGAGTAACGCCTCGTTGACAGCGGCCATTCTGGCTTGGAATAGTTGAGGATTCTTCACGAGTTCCGGCGACATGGCCGACACGAGCAACGCGGTGATGCGTAAGCCCGATTGCAATTCTTCGAGATCGTAAATGCACCACGCACCCGATTTCTTGGTGAGCCACCATCGCATCGGTATGGATGTCGTATCGCCCGCGTCAGTCATGTAGTGCGTCGCTATCACGATGGCTTGTTTGCCATCTTCCGTGACGCGCACACGGCGGAGGACGCAACTTTGCCAGGAAAAATACTCTTTTTTCTTGATCAGGCTCGGCCCGATCGTATTGCCAAACGCTTCCATCAATTCGGAACGCACCCGCAACGAATTGGGCGCGCCGATTTTCTCGATGATGCCCGCGCGGATGCACTCGTCGGTGAATTGCGGGATATTAAAGCAGTCGCGAATGGCTTGTGCGTTACTTTGCTCGATCGACTTGCCGAGTTTTAGCAAAATGGGCGTGAATTCGGCGATCTGTTCCGGCGTGGCAGGCTTCGGGTCGAGGAACGCCGCCCTCGCTTCGAGCCGATTCTCCGCCTGTTCCCGCGCCAACTCGGCCTTGTCCGCCGCACGCGGCATGAGGACATAACGAACGACGAATCCGCCCCCCAACGCGACGATCACCACGACCAGCGCACAACCTCGAAGCATTCGCGAATTCATGATGGGGCGATCTCCGTACGAGGTTTACTTCGCGCCGGGTTCGTCGTGGTGCGCGAACTTCAACGGCGAGAATTCGCCCCAGATGACTTTGCGAACTTTGCCCTTCACCTCGATCTCGGCGACGACGGTGAGCATGTCTGCGCGGGTCATCCACGGGGCCTTCGCCACGAAGTGCGAACAGGTGCCGATCGCTTCGCCTTTGGGTCGTTCGTCTGGCGGTGCGGGTTCGAAAATGAGCTTGTATTCCTTGGTATCGCCGCTGCGTTTCGCTTTGGCCACGATCTGCGCGAGCGGTAACGCAACGGGTGCCGGCTCGTCGCCATCCGTCTCGATGTACACGTCGAGTTCGTTGCCATCTTTGGCGAGGTGCGCCGTGAGTGCGACATGGTACGGCCCCGCATCGGCGAGCATCATTTTGCCGCGCTCGTGCGTGTGCGGCGGCGCATCCACCGGCCCTTGCTCCACCTTGGCGGGATCCGGTTTCGCCGCATCGCAACCGAGAACCAGTGTCGCAGTCATCAGGCACAAAATCATTCGCATGGATCGCCTCGAAAGTCTTCGCCTCAATTGTACCCGCGCGGCTTGATGACCGCGTTCACCACGTAGCCGACGAGCGATGCCAGGAGCAGCATCGCCAGAATCAACAACGCCCAGTTGCGAATTCGTTTTTGCATGGCGAACTCACTTGTTCAGCACTTCGTCGAGGTTAAGCAACTGGTTGCAGAGCATCGTGTAGGCGGCGAGGTCTGCGGGTGGGAGTTTCGCGTTGGGCTTGCTTTCGCCGTACGCGATCAACTTCTTCGCTTCCTCGGGTTTCGCCTGGAACTCCGTACGCAGTTCCTTCAGCGACTCGGCGACGATGCCCATTTCGGCAGGCAACAGTGACCGCGCCAACAGCCGTTTGGCGATGAAGTCCAGTCGCTTCTCGTCGGTGTCGCCCGCAGCCAGCGCGTTCTCCGCGAGTACGCGTGCGGCTTCGACGAACTGCACGTCATTCAGCGTAAGGAGTGCCTGCAATGGCGTGTTTGTGCGTTCGCGTTTGACAGTACACGTCTCGCGGTTCGGCGCGTTCAGAATCTCCATCGAAGCCGGCGGTGCGGCGCGTTTCCAGAACGTGTACATGCTGCGGCGGTAGAGTTTTTCGCCGCTATCGCGTTTGTAATCGCGGGTGTTGCTGCCGATCATCGCGACGGCTTCCCAGACGCCTTCGGGCTGGTACGGCTTGACGCTCGCGCCGCCGATCTTGCGAACGAGCAACCCGCTCGCGGCCAGTGCGTAATCGCGTACCGCTTCGGCATCCAGACGGAAGCGCGGGCCGCGGCTGATCCACTTATTGGCCGGGTCTTTGTCGATCTTTTCCTTCGTGGTGACAGCCGACTGTCGGTACGCCGCCGAGGTCACGAGCAGTTTGAAGAAGCGCTTGATGTCCCAGTCCGACTGGAAATCGAGTGCGAGCCAATCGAGGAGTTCGGGGTGCGTCGGGGCATCGCCGGTGACGCCGAAATCGCCGGAGGTGCGAACGAGGCCGGTGCCATAAAGTTCCTGCCAGAAGCGGTTGACGTTGACGCGGCTCGTCAGCGGGTGGTTCGGCTGAAGCAGCCACTTCGCGAAGCCGAGGCGATTCTTCGGCAACTCCGCAGGGAATGCGGGCAACGCTTTCGGCGTGGCGGGTGCGACTTTGTCTTTTCGCTTGTCGTAATCGCCGCGATTCAAAATGAATGCCTCGGCCATCATCGCCTTCTCGGACGAGATGTGCGCGATCGTCCCCCGCGATCGAATATCGATTTCCTCTTGCTGCAGCTTCGCCTCGTCGGCGTTCATCGCGAGGTACGCGACATCGGTACTCGCAACCCACCAGTCGTACAGTTCATCGGTTTCCTTCGGCGTACGCTTCTCTTTCGCAAGCAGTTCTGTGGCGTAACCGGTCTTGGCGATCCGTGCGATTTCCGGCCCCGTCAGCGTTTTGCCGTACAGCCGCAAGTCTTCGATCCCGACGTTCTGCACTCGCGAATCGCCTGTGCGTTGGCCGATGCGGAATGGCACCTTCGTGCGAATCGTGCTCTTGAGCGTGTTCGATTGCGTGTCGGTCGGCTGAAGCACGCCGTTGTGGTAAATCTTCACGCCTTCGGGCGTCGCGGAGCCATCGTACGCCACGAAAACGTGCGTCCATTCGTTCGGCTTCAGCGGCGTGCGGCTCACGACCTTGAGCGCATCGGCGGGGAAATTGTTGATCAGGTGCATCCCGATCTTGTCGGCTTCCATCCAGAGATCCCAGCCACGAAAGCCTTGTGCGGGCGTATCCATCCGGGAGGCAATCGCGCCCGTCGTTCCGCGTTTGGTGATCTTCACCCAACCGCCGATGGTGAAGCCTTGCTTCGTGTCGAAGTCGCCGACTTCGGGCAGTTCAACGCTCGCGCCTTGTTTCACCTGGAACGCCTTCGCGGCATTCTTACCGATTGTCCAATCGAAACCATCGGGGAGCGTGACCGGCTTATCTTTGCCGTTCACGATGAGGTTCAGCGTCTTGCCGGTGCCTTCGGTCAACTTCGCGTGGAGTTGCAAATCTTCGGTCGGCACCAGCGCACCGACTGCGGCCGGCTTGACATTTTTCAGCCATGTGTCGAAGTCCCCGCGTGCGGACTTCTTGCGGTCGGCCATCTTGGCACGAATCGCAACGAGGTCTTTGCCGATCGCCGCGAAGCGTTTCTGATCGCCCGCGTTCGGCACCTGAATGATCGGCGGTGTCTCGGCGATGTTCCCGTCCATCGCGGCTTGCGTCGTGTTGTTGAAGAATGCGGACATACTGTAAAATTCGCGCTGCGAGATTGGGTCGAACTTGTGGTCGTGGCAGACGGCGCAACCGGCGGTCAGCCCCATCCACACTTGGTTCGCGGTCTCGGTCCGGTCCCGCGTGTACAGCACGAGATATTCCTCGGCAATCGCGCCGCCTTCGTTCGTCGTGATGTTGCAACGGTTGAAACCCGTCGCCACTTTCTGATCAACCGTCGCGTTCGGCAACAAGTCGCCCGCCAGTTGCTCGATCGTAAACTGATCGAATTTCATATTGGAATTGAAGGCATTAATCACCCAATCACGGTACGACCACATCTCGCGGGTATTGTCGAAGTGGATGCCGTGCGTGTCCGCATAGCGGGCCGCATCGAGCCAGTAACGCCCGCGGTGTTCGCCCCAATGCACGGAGGTCATGAGCTTATCGACGTAGCGTTCGTAGTAATCGGGGGCTTTGTCGTTGACGAATTCTTCGACTGCGGCGGGATCCGGTGGCAAGCCGACGAGATCGAGCGAAAGACGCCGTGCGATGGTGCGCCGATCGGCTTCGGGGGCGGGTTGCAGGCCACGCTTTTCGAGTTCGGCCAACACGAAGTGATCGATCGGCGTACGTGCCCAACCGGCAGTTTTCACGGCGGGCACACCCGCGACTTTCGGCGCGATGAACGCCCAGTGCGGTTGATACTCCGCGCCTTCGGCCACCCACTGTTTCAGCATCGCTTTCTGATGCGGTTTAAGTTCCTTGTGCGAACTCGGCGGGGGCATCCGCTTCTTTTCGTCGTCGGGCAAAAACAGCCGTTCCACGAGCTTACTCTCGTCGGGTTTGCCCGGCACAATCGCTTCCTTGTCGATCGCCGCCTGACGGTCGTCGAGCCGCAACTTCGCCTTCCGTGCGGTGCTATCCGTCCCGTGGCAGGCGAAGCAATTCTCGGCAAGAATCGGCCGAATATCGCGGTTGAATTCGAGCTTGCCATCGGCGCGCATCGCCGAACCGCTGGCAAGAATCGCGATCAGTGTGAGAACACGGGTCATCGTGTGTCCCTTTTTTCCGGTGAAGAGGTTTCGGTTACTGTCGTGCGATCGTAAGTGACGCCAATCCAATATCGTTCGCCCGATTCAATGTGCCGCGCCATCGCATCGGTTGCCCCTGCCGCGTCGTTCGCCTTGAGGGCATCGAGAATTCGCATATGTTCGTCGGCTTCGATGGCGAGCCGCGAGTAATCGTTGAGGGTGGCCATGCGCTTCCACGAGCCATCGCGGAACGCTCGGAATAACAGCTTCAGGCGGCCAATTTCGCGCGCGAGTAGTTCGTTCCCACACGCCGCGGCGATCTCATCGTGTAAGCGACTATCGACCACGAGTGCGATGCGTACGAGATCCTCGCTCGGATGTTCGCAACGGGTACGAATCTGCCGGATCGCATCGCCGATTTCGTCGAGCAATTCGGCGGTCATCTTGCCACACGCCAGCCGCACCGCTTCGCATTCGAGTATCCGCCGCACCTGGCAGACTTCGCGCACCTCGCATTTGCCGACCCGCCGCACGATCGCGCCGCGATTCGGCAACAAATCGATCGTGCCCAACGCAGCGAGTGCAATCAACGCTTCGCGAATGGGAGTCTGGCTGACGCCGTAGCGTTCGGCTAAATCTTGCGCAACGAGCCGTTGCCCCGCCGCGAGCGTGCCATGGAAAATTTCCGCAAGAATCGTAGCCGCCAGCGCCTCACGGCGCAGGCCATGATTCCACTTAGTGGTTCGGCTCGGAACAGGACGTTCGGGCGTGTGGGTCACAGATCAACCGACAAGAGTTCGGGTAGGTATTGCCATCTTAACGTACGACACGAGGCGACGCGAACATTTTATAAAATCGATAGCCCGGCTGCTATACTTTGAGCGGGGTGTTTGGATACGTTTTGTTAGCCCGAAGCGCTAGCGAGGGAGTCGTGACGAGTCTGCGAGACGCGATGCAAAACGTTCATTCCGGGCGTGTGAACCGTCGTGTTTCGATGACTCACAACGACCCGTAATCGCGGCAGTTTGAATGTCCTCCCTCGCTAGCGCTCTCGCGCAGCGCACGGGTATGAACAAATCACGTAGAATTCACTTTGGTTATGCAATTTCCAGTTTGAACAGAATGGACGCGACCATGTTTCGCTCGATGTTGGCGGTCGTTTTGAGCCTGACGGCGTGTGCGGTCGCGGCGGACCCGAAGCCGATGACTTCGTCGCTCCGCAAGGATGGCACGTTGCTCGTGAACGGCAAGGCGGTGATGCCGTACGGCTTTTATATTTCGACGGGGCACACCGGGGACATGCGGCTGAAGTGCGTCGAGCAGACCCACGCGATTGGCGGTACGGTCGTGCACATTCAGGGGCCGTGGCACGAAGATACGCGGTTCCTGGATAAGGCCGCCGAACTTGGCATTTGGGTCGTGGCTGGGCATACCGAAACCGAAGCGAAACTTGAGCGCGTGCGGAAATTTAAGGATCATCCGGCGATCATCGCGTGGACGATCTTCGACGATGCAAACACGCTTTCGAACGTGGATCATCTCACCAAAATGAACAAGCTCGTGAAGGAAATCGTGCCGCATCGGCTGACGTACAACCCGCTCGGTACGCAGAGCCGCGATGTGCTGATGCCTGCGGCGGCGTTCTTCCAATGTTCGGATTTCATCGGCTGGGAAATGTACCCCGTCGCCAACCCCGGTGCCGCCGACTCCAGCTTAAAAGCGACCGAAACGCAGATGGTATTGGTGAGCAAAGCCGCTACGATCGCGAACTGCCCGTACTGGATTTTGCCACAGACATTTCGCTGGCCCGGCAACCGCGTACCGACCCCCGCCGAGTATCGCAACTTGTGTTACGTCGGCCTCATTAATGGCGCGAAAGGCGTGATGCCGTGGTCGATCTACCACATGGTCGATTCGCCCGACGTGCAAGCCACGAAGAAGGCCGCGGGCAAACCGGCGTGGGAAGAATGGTACCTGCCCGATAGCAAAGATTTGTGGGCCGAATGCGGTGCGGTCGCACTCGAATTGAAGGCACTCGCGCCGTTTCTGCTCGACGCCAAACGGACCAAACTTACCGACAGTAGCGACATCTCCGCCGCGATCTGGACGAGTGAAACGGAAAGTATGCTGATCGTTGCGAATCTGTCCGAAACCGAGTCGAAGCCCGTGTCGCTGGCGTTGCCAAAGGGCGAGTGGAAACCCGCATTCGCGACGCGCCCGAAAGGGCTGACATTCGCCGACGGCAAACTCACCGGCGACATCGGCAAAGCCGAAGTCCACGTCTACCGCACCGTTCGATAACCGCCGGGACTGTGCCATTTTCCACTGCGAGAAGTATACCAACGGTAGCGAACCCGAGAATCGAAACGAACGTACGAAACTATGACCACTGCCCGACAAATTGCTGCGGATGTGCTGGACCTCGCGCGTGCTCGCAAGCATTATGCCTCCGAACTCGTCGACGATCAGCTTTCGAAAACGAAGTTGATGCCGCAAGATCGTCGCTTCGTCACGCAGTTGGTGATGGGCGTC
>JANXNT010000250.1 GCA_025353985.1 Limnoglobus sp. | reverse complement strand
CTCCACGCCACGATGCTGCACCTGATGGGGATCGATCACGAAAAACTGACGTACCGTTACAGCGGCCGCGATTTCCGCCTCACCGACGTCCACGGCACCATCGTCAAAGACATCCTCGCGTAATCGTGCAACGTAAATAGATCTGCTCAGTCGTACAATACTTACGATATGCAACATTTCTACACGGAGACGCGGATGTATTCGTATAAGGGAAACTGTCCAACGGCGGCAGGGCTGGCCGCGATGGCACTGGGCTGGGCTTTGATGTTCAATCGTTCTTTGCCTGCTTCGCACTACAATTTGGTACATTAAACGAAAACGCGGTTTCGCCCTGAGTTACCATCTGACTGCGAGGGTTCGAACATGAAATTTCTGGTGAACATCGAGCGGGACGAAGACGGGGCATGGGTAGTGGAGTGCCCGGCCATTCCGGGGTGCGTCAGTCAAGGTGAGACCAAGGACGCGGCCCTAACGAATATCCTCGACGCCATTCGGTCGTGTTTGGAAGTTCGTGCGGAGCGGGGATTACCTTTGACCGTAGAGACCCGCCAGATCGAGGTGATGGTCTGATGGCACGTCTCCCAGTTCTTGGCGCGTCCGATGTGGTCCGCGCTTTTAAAGCCATCGGTTGGGAAGTCGCCCGTTCGGGCAACCACATTATTTTAGTCCGCGACGGATCGAATGTCAGCCTGTCAGTTCCGAACCATGCCGAAGTGGCTCGGGGTACGTTGAGACGGTTAATCCGAGACGCAGGAGTGTCGGTCGTAGAGTTTACGGATGCTCTCACTTCGTAAAATGCCTACCAGTCGTCCCATACCACAGCAATTGTTTTTCTGAAATGTAGCCGTACCGTTCGCACCACGCACACGAGACATAATCATGGTCACCAAGCCCGAAGTTCGCCTGCAAGAACTGCACCTGATACTCCCGCCCGCGCCGAAGCCGATGGGCGTTTACAAACCGGCGGTGCGCGTTGGCAACATGCTGTACATCTCGGGGCACGGGCCGCTAAAGCCGGACAAAACGCTGATTACCGGGCGAGTCGGGCACGATCTGACGCTCGAACAAGGTAAAGAAGCCGCACGGCAGACTGGCCTTGCGATTCTCGCCACGATTCGCGATCAACTCGGTTCGCTCGACAAAGTGAAGCGGCTCGTGAAGACCTTCGGCATGGTGAACTGTACACCCGATTTCGGCGAGCAACCGAAGGTCATCAACGGGTTCTCCGAACTGATGAAAGACGTGTTCGGCGAAGACGCAGGGATTGGCGCACGGAGCGCCGTCGGGCACAATGCATTACCGGGCAACATCGCCGTGGAAATCGAGTGCATCCTCGAACTAGAGTAAACGCGCCTGAAGAATAAATCAAGAATTTGAACCGCAGAGGGAGAAGAGAACGCAGAGTAAGAAGTGCGCGGAAAATGGAGTATCTGAGTTGGATTCGATGAATTTCAAATAATTTCTCCGCGCTCTCTGCGGTTAATGATTTTTAGTCTTATCTTGTGGCTCTGAGTAAAATGAACCCGATGAACACGACACTAGCACCGACTTTAAGCGTTCCTACCGTCACTCGCCCCGTTCGACCCGCACGCCGGGTGATTTGGCGCTATTTCAGCATCTTGCTCGGCTTCCACTTGCTGTTGCCGATTGCGTTCTTCGACCCGTTCTTTACGTGGTGGTTCCCGGTTTACTTGCTCGTCGGCAACGCGATTTTCGGCTCGATCGGCATTAATCTTGCGTATCACCGGTTGCTGACGCACCGTTCGCTCGAAGTGCCACAGTGGCTCGAAAAAACCTTCGTGATGTTCGGCATTTGCAGTTTGGAGGGGCCGCCGTTCAAGTGGGTCTGCACGCACCGCATTCACCACCAGGAAAGCGACGTGGAGAAAGACCCGCATAGCCCGCGCGAGAATTTCCTCTGGGGGCACATGGGCTGGATCTACACCGACGACCCACGCATGAACTCGTTCATGACGTACGATAAATACATCCCGGATTTGCTCGAAGAATCGTATCTGCGCTGGCTGCACAAACGTAGTCGCTGGGCGCAACTATACCTCGCTCACATCGTATTGCTCGTACTCGCCGCTGCCGGTGTCGGTGCGATTTTCAATGGTGCGGAAGGCGCAATCCACGGGGCCGCACAGATGTTCGCGTGGGGTGTCGTCGCTCGCACGGTTTACGTTTGGCACATCACGTGGTTCGTGAACTCCGCATCGCACCGCTGGGGTTATCAGAACTACAAGACGAACGACCTCAGCACGAATTCGTGGTGGGTGGCACTGCTCACGAACGGCGAAGGCTGGCACAACAACCACCACGCTGCCCCCCGCGCCGCTAGCCACGGCCACCGCTGGTGGGAGATCGATCTCACATATTCATTCGTGAGACTTCTGGAAATCGTAGGTCTCGCGAAAAAGGTCGTACCAGTCATCGTGCCCAAGCACCGCCTCCAAGAAACCGAACCCGTCGTGGCAGCGTAACGCCTCACTGTTTCATGTGGTCGATGACGGCTTGCATTGTTGGGAACACGTATGCGGCGGCCCCGACGTGCGTGGCGTCCAGCCAGACGATCTTCGGCTTGCCGGTCGCTTCCCAGAGTTTCGTCATCGCGGCGGGTGGCACGACATCGTCGCGGCTCGCGGCAATCAGTAACAGGTGCTTCGGCTTTAACAGCGTCGCGTAGGTGATCGGGTCGATGGGGTCGATCAATTTTTTGAGGCGGTCTTTGCTACCGCCGAGTAGCTCGTTCACTCGACGTAAATCTGCCCCTTTGGGATGCTCGTAAAAGGCATCGACAAGTCCGCCACCGCCCAGAAGCAAGCAAGCCGATTTCAGTTGCGGTTCCGCAGCGGCGGCTAAGCCGCCGACGAAACTCCCCATGCTCGTACCGACGACGCCGAGCTTTTTCGCATCGACTTCCGGCCGATTCGCGAGCCACGCGGTGGCGTAGCGGCAGTCCAGCACCGTCTGCGTGATCGCGTTCACCGTGTGTTCGATGTCCGGCATCATCATGCGGACTTTCTCCGTCGTCGGGCGGCGCGGTCCGTAGTACGCCATATACACGACGAGTGCGGCGACATCGTGCTGCGCCAGCCAAAGCGCCTCGCCACGCGACACGACTTGCCGACCGTCGAGGATGTCCAACACGATGACGGCAGGAAGATTCTTGCGATTCTTCGGCGCGTAATATTCACAATAGACGGTGTTATTAACCGGGTACGCAGACACGACCGGCGACGCGAACCGCACATCGAACACATCGACGTTCGCGTACGGCAAGTCGTACTTCAACTGCATCTCGAACGGAAATGTCGTCGGTTTCAAACGAAATCGTTCCGGAGTGGTCGCGACTTCGCTCGGCTCGAATGTCGTCGTGCCCTTCACGATGACTTGTGCGTGGGTACCCAACGGAACCGCAAGTAGCAGACACAACGTGAAGAGCGTTCGCATGGGCCATCATCTCCGGGGCTATTCGCGGGGCGTATTGTGCAGAGTCGCCGTTGCACCCTCGGCGATGCAGCGTATGATACCAGCGAAACAAATAGTCTGCACGCAACATTCCGCACTTGGGGCATTCGACTGATGGCCAAACTGGATCGCAAGAGTATGGATAGTGCCGAAGTCGGCCAATCGTGGAAGCTACACGATGCCCTCGAAACCTATGGCATCCGTAACTGGAGCAAAGGGTATTTCGGCATCAACAAGCTCGGGCACGTCGTCGTTCACCCCGACAAAAATTCCGAACGCTCGGTCGATCTCAAAGACTTGATCGACCAGTTACAAAATCGCGGCATCCAGTTGCCGATCTTACTGCGGTTCTCGGGCATTCTCAATCACCGCATCGGCGAGATCGCCGGCGCGTTCGATAAGTCGATCACCGAATACGGCTACCAGGGCAAGTATTGCTGCGTCTACCCGATCAAGGTGAATCAGCAACGCCACGTCGTTGAGGAAGTGTTGAAATTTGGCAAGCCGTTCGGCTTCGGCCTGGAAGCGGGCAGCAAGCCCGAGTTGATCGCCGTGTTGGCCGTCACGAGCGGCACCGACGAAACGCCGATTATCTGCAACGGTTTCAAAGACGACGAGTTCGTGAAAATGGTCGTGCTGGCGCGGAAGATCGGCAAGAACG
>JANXNT010000199.1 GCA_025353985.1 Limnoglobus sp. | reverse complement strand
CAATTCGGCATCGCTGCGGAAGGCGTCCCACGATGTGGCTGAGCGGACTTCCATGAGCGTGTTGCGGCCGCACTGTTTACTCGCTTCGATGACGGCTTTACGCAGGTTGTCGATGCGCGCGTCTTTCGGCTGAACGACGGTGCGTGCGGTGATGAGCGGCGTGAACCGCGTGACGCCGAGTTCGGTGAGTTTCTCGATGAGGAAGTCGCCACGATCCCCCTTCGGCATCGCGCAGGCCACCTCGAACGGGAAGCCGAGTTCGCGATCCACGACATGCGATTCGCCGACGATCAGCCCGACCGACTTCTTGCCCAACGAGACGATTTCCGCCGGGTATTCGCAGCCATCACCATTGAACAAAACGATCGCATCGCCGACGGCCCCGCGTCGCACCGCCATCAGATGATGCGCCTCCGCCCCCGTCAGCGAATACTCGCCCGGTCGCAGAATGTCGTCGGTGTAAAATCGGTTCGCCATGCGGGAAGTGTATCGGAAACGGGTTTAGGCGTTAACTTCCACCAACTCGGCCTCGCTGGACGCAACAGGAACGTCCAGCCCTTCGGCAGCCAGCCCCTCGAGGTGAAAGGTAATCGCTTCCTGCATGAGGGCAATCGTTTCGGCCCGGTCGTCACCGGCGGCCACGCACCCGTCCAGATCGGGAGAGTAGGCCGAATAGCCAGTCGACGTCGGTTCGAGGATTATCAGATACTTCATTGCTCGAGTCCTGCCTGTCGAAGAATACTCTTCTCGGTCTTCGGGGCCAATTCCTTACTCACGTGACCGGCTACCGTCACCAGCCCAATCTTGGTTGAGTGCTTGAACTGGCGGTGGCTGCCTCGCTGCCGTGCCAAAAACCAGCCGTCGGTTTTGATCATTTTGATTATCTGGCGAATCTTCACCAAGATGCCCCCGACCGATGCCACATTCCGCCAATAACTCGTTCATCAGAATACAATTTAGCAAATCGATCTCGATTGAGGGCTTCGGCTTCACCTTTGCGATGTCCTAAAACTCCCGACATCAGATCCACAAGTCGCCGATCAATTGATCTCTCATGAGGTCGTCATCGTCGGTGACCGGGTCTAACGATAACGCATGACAAAGGATGTCGCGTGTTGTTCGGAACGTCATTGCTTTCGTTTTACCACTTTTGCCGGTGAACGGATTTGTCGTGGGAATGGCCGGGCTGACGAACTTGGACTTCGTATCTTTCGCCTCGATTGCGGCGACTGCAACGGTGAGGCAGGGGAAAAAGATCTGGGGTCTCATTGCAAAGTGATCGCGGAACTCGATCGCAATGGTTTTGGCTTTGAGTCGCCGCATGTGAGCGGCAAAGTCTTCGGCCACAGCCGCGAGGTCGAACTCGGGGAACAGCGCAACTAGGAACGGAGTGGCTCGGCCGCACTGCTCGATGGCTTTCTTACGATCGACGTGGATGTAAGGACGATTCGCAATCCGGGCGAGGTCGAGCGACGACATCAACGGAACCCAGAGTAGAGGAATCCAGCCGACGGACTCGGCGAGTACCTTCGGTTTCGCCCCCGGGTTCGCGATCAGGGACGCCCGTATCGACATGCCCGTCTCCTTAGAACGTACGTCGGTTGGTCCAAGAAACGCAATCACGCCGCCCGCGCATTCTCGCCCGTTACGCGCTCCCATTTGCCACCGCGCCACACGAACAGCACATTGTCGGTGCCGCGCCACGCGGAGCAATAAATGCCCTTCGCATTCTGGATGTTCCAGCCGAGGTTGCGCAGGATATCGAGGTTCGGTTCGTCGGGTTGTTGGTTACGTGACATCGCCTCTCCAGTGTGAAAATCGTGTGATGAGAGGAGACCACGGGTCAACGTCGCACATGTAAAATATTGACATCGACACGGAACGAAGCGCACGATGAGACGGAGTGGCAAGCGATGCGTTCGCGATGATCTTAGAGGATATCGCAACCGCTACGATCCGCGAATCAGGGGGTGATTGACGATTGCGGCCGCGCCGGTGATGCTGAGTAAACCGAATGGCACCGGTTGTGGCGGCGAGGGCACGTCGCCATTCACCCACTCGAAACCGTTTGCGGGCTGAACCGTCGTCGGGTGGCCGGGGTCGATCGGTTCGCGCGATCCAAACACGGTGACACTCGGCAGCGATTCGCCCGCCAATGTCGTACCACGGCGGATACTCCCACGGCTGAACGGCCCCGCACCGAACACCCAGGTGTCCTTGATGCGGCTCGATTCTTCGACGACGCCCGACTGCCAGACTGCCCGCCCCGTAACGCGATTATAGGCGAACACGGCAATTTTCGCGACGCCTTTCTGGTCGGTCTTTTTCATCAGCGCGATTTCGGGAATGCTCGTCGGAATGCCCGGCAACACGGACGGAATCGAGAGCGCGGGCGTGCCGAACAACAGCGTGTGTCGGTCGGTGCCGATGGCCCCCGAACGGACTTCGACGACGTAAACGGATGAGCGTTTTTCATCGCGCAAATGCGCACCGTGTGCGAGCAGTTGCTGCCGCAACGAGCTAATCATGTAGCCTTTGTCGACGACGTTATCGTCGATCTGCGCAGTGTCGAGGTAGACGGCTTTATCTTGGAGTGCGGAGAAATCGATCTGCCCCACTGCGCGATCCACCGCCTGCGACACCAGCAACATCTCGGTGGCCGTGCGCGTCGTGTCGGTCGTCCGCGTGGTTCCGCAACCGGTCGCGATCAGCAAACAAACCACACCCGCAAAGTTCGATCGCGCCATCCGTAACGTCCCCCGTAGTTTGGGAACGATAACAAGCGGCACGCACCGGTCAACGCCAACTGCGTGGGCAACCAGGAGCGATCGCCTTACAATTCCGATCCGATAGCCTGGGGAAATCAGGCATCGGCCATATGTACTACGAAACGCGACAACTGTCATGACACCGACAATGACTCGTACGTGGGAAACCAAGCAAACCGATGAGACGCGTCTCGTTGCCGATGTGTTGAAACGCGCAGGATTCGAGCAGGTCGATGCGTATCGTTACAACTCCGCTTCGATCCGGCTACGTGTGATCGATCCGCGATTCGAGGGAATACCGATCGAAAAACGCGATGGGATGGTCGAACCCGTTCTGGAACAACTCCCCGAACGAACGCAAGCCGACATCATGACGTTATTGACAATCGCACCAGCGGAATTGCAACAGAATCCCAGGACGTTCCGACAGTGTCTAGTAAATTTAGAATTCGACGACCCGAGTCCGTCGATGCTTTAATTTTGCCGGTTTACACACACGGAACACCATGACATTCGACTTCGATGCGATCGTACTTGGGGCGGGGGCGGCGGGGCTGATGGCGGCGATCCATTCGGCGGAGCGCGGGCGGCGCGTGTTGCTTTTGGAGAAGGGGAAGAAGCCCGGCGTCAAGATTCTGATGTCTGGCGGCACGCGCTGCAATATTACGCACGATTGCGAAAATCGCGGCATCATCGAGGCGTTCGGCACCAATGGTAAGTTCCTGCACTCGGCACTCGCTGCGTTCGGCGTTCGCGATACCATCGCCTTCTTTGAAGCCGAAGGCGTGATGACGAAAGTCGAAGATACGGGCAAAATTTTCCCCGTATCGGATCGCGCGCTCGATGTGCTGAACGCCTTGTTACGAAGGCTCGAACGTAGCGGGGCCACGCTCGCCATCGGCGAGCCGGCGACGAAACTTCAGAAACTTTCCGATGGCGGATTCGCGGTCACGACGCCGTTACGCACGCTGACCGCCGAGCACGTGCTCATCACCACGGGCGGCAAATCGTACCCCGGTTGCGGCACCACCGGCGATGGTTACGGCTTCGCGACGCAGTTCGGCCACGAGATCATTTCCACGAAGCCCGCACTCGTGCCGCTGACAGTGCAACCCGAGTGGATCGCCGAACTGCGCGGCATCACGTTGCCCGATGTCGGCCTGAAAGTCTTAGACGGTGACAAGGCACTGTCAGCCCGGCGCGGCTCGATGTTGTTCGCGCACTTCGGCCTCACGGGACCGGCCCCGCTAGATGTCAGTCGCAGCGTCAGCGGGCACGCGACGCCATCGAAATTGAATCTGCAAGTCGACCTGATGCCGTTGGAAGCCGAAGAGAAGTTCGACGAATTCCTGCGGGTGGAAACGTCCGCATCGGGGAAGAAACAACTAGCGGTGGTAATGTCCGAAAAGTTGCCGCGCCGCGTCTGCGATCAAC
>JANXNT010001046.1 GCA_025353985.1 Limnoglobus sp. | reverse complement strand
GCGAACCACCGCGAGTTTGTCGAACATCTTCGCTTGCATCGGGAAGTGTTCGCAGATCTGCACGCCGGGCACGTTCGTCGAAATCGGTTTGAAGTCGCCCCGAATCTCGACGGGGGCATCGGGCTTGAGATCGTACATATCGAGGTGCGACGGTCCTCCAGGCAGGTAAATGAAGATTGCCGACTTCATCCGGCTACCGCTGTCTTGCTTCTTCGCAGCAGCCTGCGCTCGCATCGCATCGGCGAGCGTCAGCGTGGCACCGAAGGCACCGATCTTCAGCATCTCGCGACGCGAAACGCCATCGCAAAATCGCTGGCCAGCCGAACCGAGGAACTGCAACATGCCGAACTCCGATCAAAGGGAAACGAGCAGGTGGGTGAGGTTGAACGCAGCCGATGAGACGACTCTCATCAATAAACACAGAAGGCTGTGGATAATTTCGTCTGGATTTCCGTTGGAGTCAATAATATTTTTGTCGAGATTGTTGAAATGCGAGCCTCCGCAACTCTGGCTCACGTCAATTCCGCATTCGCGAAATCGCCTGTTTCCTTGTGGGGCAGTGCAGATTAAGATGACCAAATGATTGCTTCACTCCCGCTGATGAATGACGCCGCACCTATTCCGAAACCGGGATTCCTCGACTGCGCGATGGACGACTTGCGAGCGTGGCTTGCCGAGCGCAACCAGCCGCCGATGCGGGCGAAACAAATTCGCCGCTGGCTGTTACACGCACGTGCAACGAGTTTCGAGGCAATGACCGACTTGCCGAAAGAGCTACGGCCCGCGTTAGCCGAACGCTTCGACTTGTTCAGCACACGCATCGAACACCACCTGACGGCACGCGACGACACGCACAAACTCGTGCTGAAACTGCACGACAACCGCATGATCGAGTGCGTGCTGATTCAGGACGATGGCCGCGCAACCGCCTGCATTAGCACGCAAGTCGGCTGCGGGATGGGTTGCGTGTTCTGCGCGAGTGGTATCAATGGCGTGGCCCGTAATCTGACCACTGGCGAGATCTTGGAACAACTCGTGTTGTTACGGAACCTCACCGACGCGAATTCGACGAACCCAGATCGTGCGACCCGCTTAACGCAC
>JANXNT010001043.1 GCA_025353985.1 Limnoglobus sp. | reverse complement strand
ATACCGCGTTAAAGGACCACCGGAGGATTGGACGATACTAATTTCGATGGGTGCGCATATGTATTTCGAGTATCCTCTCTCATTATCTGAATATATTCTAAGTCGAACTAAAGACGAAAGCGATGGCGTCGGAAATTTGTTTCGTTCTAAAGAACTGGATTATCCGAATCGATATGTGTTTAATCCGTTTGCATAGTCACGGTTCAGTGAGGCCGAGAAGGGGCAACCAACCTGGGAGTCCGATCGCCTTGAAATTGCATTTGAAATTCTCATATAATAGAATCAGTGACACGCGGACTCTCGTGCGACTTGAAATATGCGGTATGCAGTCAAGCTTCTGACGGAAATCGTGCCACCCCCAGTGGCACCACGCATTTGCTCGCAAGAACGCTGGGACGAGATCCAAAGGCAACTTGGAACCGCTTTGCCAGACGATTATTTGGATCTCGCGCGAACGTATGGTCAAGGTAGTTTTGGCGATTTGAATTTTCATCTCGAAGCAGCAATTACCGAGTATACGTCAGATAATTTCATCAACAATTTTAACAGTCATAGACAACGTTACCCGTTCTCAACGACTATCAGGCAGTACCCTCTTGGCAATGACGAACCGCTATGTATATGGCCCGACACACCGGGATTGTTCCTTTTCGCAGACAATTCAAGTAGCCAATGGCTCGGTTACTTTACGAGTGGTCACCCAAACGATTGGACTGTAGTTGTGACATGCGACGGACTTTGCAATTTCATTAATACGCATCTCAGTCTGTCGGCATACCTACTCAAGTGCCATACCAATCCGGACAAGAATAGTATTTTCATGTATCAACAGGAGGTTTTGGACGCAGGGACTTTTTGCTTTCAACCGGTGCCTGAGGCTTGAGTATTAAACAGTAGTCGGGGGCGCGACGACAACAGTTCGAGGTAGGTGCCACTAAGTGAGGTCAATTCCCATGAGACTCGATTTTGACTTCCTGTTGCGCGATGATCGACGGTTTGTCGACGAACACAATTCCGGACTTGACCAAAAGTATTTCGATCTATGGAGGCCAGATTTATTACAAGAGTACAATTGGTTTGATTGTGCCGATTATCTCAGAATGGTCTGTGTTGTACGAGCTGCGACGCATGCTTTGTGGGATGAAGGTATTTCCGCCAATCGCAAGTTGAGAATGTTTCACTGCGCTGTCGCTCGTCAAGAACTGCGCACCCATGCGGCGCAAAGCCAACTCGTACGTGCTGCCATCATGTCGGAACTGTTAGGGGATCAAGCAATGGACTCGCGACGTCGAGACCACGAACAATTTCAAACTGGTGTGGATTCAGAATCAAGGAATCTGGTCCATCACCAATTTGCGAGTTGGCCTACATTACAACTACTCTATGCAAGTTGTACGTTTCTGAAGCAATCGCACACTGGCTTTTTTGAAGCTATGGAATCGACTGCGTTCACTGACATACAACTCGACAAATCGACGTATTCCGGCTACCTACGCGATCTAGTTTACAACCCGTTTAAGCCGCAGCCAGCGTTCGATCCGAAATGGAACTGGGCAAATAACCATCGTGTGTTTCGGCTTGCACAGGATATATATTACGATTATCAATTTGATAGAATGCGCGAACTCGGGGAGTCTTTGAAACAAGCTGGGTGTACACAACAGCAAATTCTGGATCATTGCGATTCTCATTCGCAACATGTGCGTGGATGTTGGGTTGTAGATAGTCTGATTCATCCGGATTTTTGTCAGCGGGAGCGATACCTTTATCAGCCGTTCGTTACTGGCGATCGACTGCGAGAATACGTTTGTTCCGGAGCAGCAAATCCTTTTGCATTGTATCGTGTATGATGCTAGATTGCATGTTTGGTCGATCGACGCCGAACGGGTCGAGCGAGTTCGCGATTGGCGGCAGTATGAGCGCCACGTTCATACCGGTGGGTGTCGGAATTCAAAAATGTAGTCACTGCACCAGCGGTCAATACTGCCACCTTGTTTGGACCGAATCCGACGATAACGCCACCGCAAGTGAAGGATAATGGCGGATTTAATGCGACAATATACGCTGATAAATCCAAGTTGCGCCCGATTGGAATCGATTACGTGGCAATATCGACCGTCGGGGTCGCGACGACAACGATTGTCGAACGAGTGGGCAACAACCCACCAGGGGCTGATCCACTAATGTTTGGCCCTATGATCCCGAATCCATAATTCTCATCCTGAGCGAGACATGAACCCTCTTTATTCGCAGTTGCTCAAGTATGTTCCACCGCCGACGAAGCCTGAATGTACGGGCACACGAGCGGATTGGGGCCGTGTCGAAAAACGGATCGGCGTTTCTTTTCCTGCCGATTATCGCTGGATTATAGAGACCTATGGTTACGGTTCCATGGGCGATCTTCATCTCTATAACCCGTTCGCTCAAGAAAATGAAGACGAGACTGAGTTAGAATATTACATCAAATCATACCAAGACATGGTCACTGAAGGTCTACCAGGTGGTGGTCTGTATACACTTTCCGATCGTGGTTCTACTTTTAAGGATCGGGTTCCTCCCTGGCCGAAACGTCCTGGGTTGTTTCCAATC
>JANXNT010000134.1 GCA_025353985.1 Limnoglobus sp. | reverse complement strand
CTTGAACGCACCGGCGAGCGTGTTCGCAAACGCTTCGGACGCTTCTTGCCTCTCGCTGCGGACGATTAGCCGTGCTAACCGGTGGTAGGGTGGGTATTGATGCTCTTTGCGGTGGTGCAATTCTTGCGTGGCGAATTCGATGTAAGCGTGCCGTGTAGCGAGCGCGATGCACGGGTGTTCTGGCGTGAAAGTCTGAATCATCACGCGGCCCCCCTTCGGCCCGCGCCCCGTACGCCCCGCCACTTGCGTTAGCAACTGAAACGTACGCTCGGCGGCGCGGAAATCTGGCAGGTGCAGCCCGACGTCTGCATTCACGACGCCGACGAGCGTGACGTTTGGGAAATCGAGGCCTTTCGCGATCATTTGCGTGCCGAGCAAGATGTGAATCGATCCTTCGCGGAACGCATCGAGTACGCGCTCGTGGCTGCCGGGCTTGGACATCGTGTCCGAGTCCATCCGTTGCACGACTTTGTCCGGGAACTTCGATTCGATCTCTTCCTGAAGCTTTTCCGTGCCCAGGCCCTGATAGCGAATCGCCAGTTGGCTACAAGATGGGCACTTCGCAAATGGCGGCGTTTCCCAGCCGCAGTAGTGGCAAACGAGCGCCGATTTGCCACGGTGGAACGTGACCGACAGATCGCAGTGGGCACACTGCGCCACGTACCCGCAAGCGGGGCAATGGACGTGCGTGTTGAAGCCGCGCCGGTTGAGCAGAAGCATCACCTGCCCGCCGGCTTTCAGTGCGTCGCGCATGCCTTTTTCGAGCGTGGAGCCGATGGCAAAGTACTTGCCGGGCGTCTTGGGTTCATGGCGTAAGTCGACGAGCGCCACCTGCGGCATCGGCCGGTTTTCGACACGGTTCGGCATGGAGATCTTCGTGTAGCCACCCGGTTTGTGCGCGTTGTGCCAGCTTTCGAGGCTCGGCGTCGCCGATCCGAGTATGATTGGCACGTTCGCCAATCGTGCCCGCATAATTGCGACATCGCGGGCATGGTAACGTGGCGTCGATTCCTGTTTGAAGCTGTTTTCGTGCTCTTCGTCGATGACGATCAAGCCGAGGTTCCGCGTCGGTGCGAAGACCGCGCTGCGTGCCCCCACAACGACTTGCACTTTGCCTTCCGCTGCACGACGCCAGTAGGCACCGCGCTCCGAATCGGTGAGGTGGCTGTGCAACACCGCGACTTGCCCGCAACGCCCGCGAAACCGCTCGATTGTCTGCGGCGTAAGGGAAATCTCCGGCACCAGCACGATCGCTTCCTGCCCACGGCGTACGACTTCCTCGATCGCACGCAGGTAAATCTCCGTCTTGCCGCTCCCGGTGACGCCGTGCAGCAGGAACGGATGGAATCCGCCGGTGTCCAGTGCGGCACGAATCGTTGCCCAGGCGCGGACTTGATCCGGATTGAGCGATAGCGGGGCAGCGGTCGATGGCGTCGAGAGATCGTCGCCCGGTTCGATCGACTCCGCACGTTCGATGCGTTCGGTGAACTTGCGGATTAAGCCCTTCGAAACGAGCGTATGAATCGCACTCGCCCCGCCACCGAGCATCTTCGCCAAGCGTGGCAGTTCGACCGGTTTGCCTTCTTGTTTGAGGCGGTCGAGTGCCTGTTTCTGCTTCGGCGTAACGGTGGGTAACGGGTGCGGAAGTTCTTCCGGGAGTAGCGAAACGACGAACGTGGCGTTCTTCGTTCCGGCTTTATCGCGTGCCCCGGCAGGTACCACCGCGTGCAGCACTTGGCCCCAACCGCACAGGTAATAATCCGCCATCCAGCGCGTGAGTTTCAGGAGTTGATCGTCGACGAGTGCCACATCGTCGGCGAACCGCAAGATCGACTTCACGGCCCGTTGCGGGGCAATGTCGCCGATGCCGATGACGTAGCCAATCGAGCCTTTGTCGCCACGCCCGAACGAGCATTCGACCCGTTGGCCGACGGCAATGCGATCGCGTAGTGCCTCTGGTACGGCGTAGGTATACGCTTGGTCGATGGGCCGATCGAACACGACCTCGGCAAACACCCCTGGCGGTGCGGATGTGTCGAACAAGCTATTTTCGATCATTGTAGTTGGTGACATATCACCACGTTACCCGCCCCGTCAACCGCAGAACAAGGTGGGTAGCGTCGACGTAACTCACAATTGCGAAGACGCCAAAACCGGTTTTTCGGGTGTTTTTTCGTCTCAAAACGCCCGTTTTTGATCGTAAATCGCGGATGCGCTCGCCGCGTTTTTGCCGTATCTTGCGATCCTGTCGTGGTTTACGTCGAGTGCCATCGTTCCGTAACTCACCGCAAGTACCGACCTTTTCGCGTCACTATGCGCCTTTTCTATGTCATTGCGCGCTCTTTCTATGTCACGGCGCGCCTTTTCTATGTCATTTCGGCGCACTTTTGAGTACGTCCGTGCACGTCGCATAATTCCGACTTACGTCAAATCGTCAAAAACATTTTGACTTCGCGAAATCGTGAGGACGCGACTAACCGAAAGCCCACGGACGAACGTCCGTGGGAATTTTCAGATTCCACACACAATTTGTTTGACATTCTCTTGCGGCACAATTACGATTCCACACATGGACGTAAATCTCTGCTCAGTCGGGAACCGGTCAGCCGGGAAATGACGGCCGCAGTCAAGCGACGATGACTTACACGCACGTGCGGAACAAAGGCGGACGTGGCGTGAAAAGCCCACTGGACTCTTGATGCGTGCGCAATGTCCGTTAGTGGGATAGATCGCGCAAGGGAATCGGAAGTAAATGGCCGTAAACGCCAACGCTCAAAACACTTAGGCGGGTCGTTCTCGCCTCGGTAACTGTCTGTTATTAGATTGCGCATGCGCAATCTAATAACAAGTTCGGCG
>JANXNT010000104.1 GCA_025353985.1 Limnoglobus sp. | reverse complement strand
GGCGGCCGATGGTTATCAGGCCGAGCCGGGCGATCTGGGCGGCGACCTTATTCTCCAGGCGCAAGGCCTGGATCGGCAGGGGCGCCAGGTGGGCCATGGTTGCGTCGGGCGCGGCGATGGTCGGTGGTGGATCGAGAACGTGAGCCATTGGGTAAGCACCGTGCGAACGGGTGGGCCATTCCTCGTTTTATTCCTGCCTGACTCAAGTACGTTACATAAAATGAAAAGAATGGAACGAAAATGACGATGACAACTCAAGATCCCGTGCCGAATAGCGGCTACACTGCATCATCAATTATGACTGGCGTTAGGAAAGTGACAGATACCCCGAACGACAACCGAGCCATCCGATGAACCCCGACGAACTCACTCGCCGTTTTTTCCTCGGCTGCGGCACGGCGACGGCGGCCGCGTTGTCGGTGTCTACTTCGCGTGCCGAATCGCCGGAACTGGCGCGTGTTTTGAGCAAGCTCGAGCCGTACTTCACGCCGCCCGCCGAGTTCCAAGACGTGTCGCGTGGCACGCCGCTCCCACACCAATTATCCGCTGCGAAGAAGCGCGAAGTCGGAATGCACCGCGACACGTGGAAACTCGAAGTCGTGTCCGATCCGGACAACCCCGCAACGCTCGGCAAGCCACTCGCGAAGAAAGAAGGCACCGCACTCGACTTTGCGGCATTGCTCGCGCTCGGCAAGACCAACGCCGTGCGGTTCGCCAAAGTGATGACCTGCCTCAACATCGGTTGCCCGCTCGGTATGGGCATTTGGGAAGGCGTGCCGCTACGCGATGTGTTGTGGCTGACGCAACCGAAAGCCAACCTCCGCCGCGTTTTCTACCACGGCTACCACAACGACGACCCGAAGCAACTCTTCCGCAGTTCGCTGCCCGTCGGCCGCGTCCTCGAAGATCCCGACGACCTGCCGCCGGTCATCCTTTGTTATAAACTCAACGGCGAATGGCTCGACAGCGAGCGCGGCGGTCCGGTGCGGATCGTGGTGCCCGAAGCCTACGGATTCAAGTCCGTGAAGTGGCTGACGACCGTGACGCTCAGCAATCTCGCCCATGCGAACGACACCTATGCCAACGGGAATAACGATATCGACAGCCCGTTGAAAACGTTCGCCGCCACGTTCCAACTCCCGACCGAGATTCGGCCCAATGCGCCGATCCCGATCACCGGTTATGCACAAGTCGGCGTCTCGGGTTTGTCGAAGGTGCAAGTCTGGATTCACCCGCTTGGAAAGCCGTGGCCAGAGGACGATCCGTACTTCGCGAAAGCCCCGTGGACCGACGCAACGATACTCGGGCCACCGCAGCAATGGGGCGGGAAGTTACCCGGCAACGCGATTCCGAAGGACGTACTCGGCTTTGAAGCGGGTCAACCGAAGGCGTGGCCGATGCGATTGGCAAAGGCACATTGGGCCGTGTTGTTGCCGGGGTTACCTGCGGGCGAATACGTGCTTCGCTGCCGAACGATTGACGCCAAGAAGCAGGTTCAACCGATGCCGCGACCGTTCAAAAAATCCGGGCGCTGCGACATCGAGGAAGTGAAAATTATTGTCGCAGCGTGAACGATGGCTCGAAACAAAAAGTTGAGTCGCGCAAAACTACGCGATGGGTAACCCTTCAGCCTTGTGAAGTTTCACACCAAAACCGAGACGAATAACCATCGGAACGCCCCGGAGGGGCGTAGGAATGTAGCCACGGGTAAAGCGCAGCGGAACCCGTGGGGCGGCCTGCGCCAGAAGCCGTTTGCATTGGCAAACTCCTCCACGGGTTGCGCTCCACTCGTGGCTACATTCCGTCGCCCCATCCGGGGCGAAGAGACGACTTCACGAGACTGAAGGGTTACCGCGCTAGCTCTGAACCATATTACTTAACTTCTTCACAAAACAAATTTGGCAAATGCGGATCTGTGAACTACGTACTATTATCCGTAGTAGAGGTCCGTAAATGCGCAAGATTCGTTCGGTTCGTCGGTGGTTATCGCAAGTCGAACTCCTGGAGGATCGCCTGACGCCGGCGCTGGTGACGTGGGATGCGGGCGGCAACGATTTCAATTGGGAAAACGTGCTCAACTGGTCGGGCGACGTGTTGCCGGGCGCTCTCGATGATGTCGTCATCGGCGATGCGTTCGCGGCGAACACCATCAAGCTTTACAACATCCACGCGAAGGTGGCGACGCTCAATAGCGCTTCGGCTATCGAGATTTACCGGTACTGCATTCTCGAAGTCACTGCCAGCCCGATCGAGGCGAAATCACTGATCCTGATCGAAGGCACGTTGCTCAACTCGGTCACATCGGCGATGACACCCGTGGTGGTGCCGGTAGCGTCCGGGCAATCGAATTATTCCGACGGACTCGATGGGATGACGATCAACGGTGATTTGATCGTGGGAGCGACTGACGCTGCATACGTGACTGTTCAGAACGGTTTGACGCTCAACGGCACCGCATACCTGGGTACAAATACTCTATCGGTTCTCGGAGTCGGTTTCCTCGATTTTCAGGGTACCCAGATGTTGACAGGTACTGGCAAGGTGTTGTTGGGTGACAGCTGGGGAGATGGCATAGGCGGCGGAATACTGACAATCGATTCGGGAATCACCATCTCGGGAAAGTATGGTACCGTCGGCCGACCCAACTCGATGTTAATCAACAAAGGCACGATTCGGGTCGAAGGAGGGGGAATAATGTTGCTCGACGGGGACCATCGCGGGTACACGCCGGGCGTCGGATTGCTGGACTCGACCGGTGGGGGGTTCCTCCTCTTGAGGGGGAAGATGGAGGGCGGCGGGGGCCACTTGAACCTCGGGCCGAACGCCAATTTCGGTGTGGTCGACTGGCAGACCCGTGGCACGTTGCGCGGCATCACGGTTGACGGAACGATCTACGTGTCTAATGGCGGGGTATTGGATAACGTCACAATCAATGGCGTTGTCAAGGTGGGCCTCGACACGCCGCACGTACCCGCATTGTTCACGGGGAAGATCCGCAACGGCCTCACGCTCAACGGCACCGCGTTCGTCGGTGTGGCGAATAAATTGGTCGATGGCCAACTGATCTTTGAAGGCAGCCAAACGCTGGCTGGCACGGG
>JANXNT010000068.1 GCA_025353985.1 Limnoglobus sp. | reverse complement strand
ATGTGGGTGAAGTCCACGCGCTCCGCTCCGCAAAGCCTGCGCGTCGCGGCTAATTGTCCACGACCCTGAACGAGGTGTATCTCGATGGATTAAAACACAGTTTGCAGTCGGTTATCTGCGCCGAGCCATTCGATCAAGTCTTTGGCCGAGTGGATATTGCTCGCGACGCCTTCCACCAAAACAGCGGCTTCTTCCTCGTCGGCAACAATCGCAAGACCCTGCATTAACAGGTAGTCGACTGTGACCGCCCAAGCAACACGTTTGTTACCATCGGTGAAACAATGTCGTTTGGTGATGGCAAACAAAAGATGGGCCGCGATGTGAATCGGTTCCGGCGTACCATCACTCGACAGGTAATAGGCACTTTGTAGTGCCGAACCCAGTGCGCCATCAATGCAGTCGGCATCGAAATCGCGTTGGGTACGATCGCTATTGGGATGCAGGCTGACGAGTTGACGACGGATCTCGACGATTTCTAGCGCTGTGTACGGCAGTGCAGGTAATTGTGACATGATGCTGTCACTCCGCTAGCCGTTTGAGTGTATGCGACCAGTTTTTGAGAAGGTGCGCCCATCGCTCCTCTTTCGTGAGCGGTGTAGGAATGTCGTCTTCCGCTCGAATCGCCAGCAATCTCGTGGAATCCGGGCGGACCATCAATTGAACGACGACTGCTTCGTTGTGCAACTTCGCTGCGAGATCGAGCAATTCCGGTGATGCCTTGCATAGGAACGCATCTCCGTATGAGTTCTGCAACTCGATGCGCCCTTCCTTCGGGTCGAATCGAATCGCGAGAATGCGAACTCGCTCTTGCCGCAAGTGAGGGGCAATGTGCCGAGACTCGCTTTCCTCGGTCGGCTCGGTCTTGACTGACAAAATTAACTCGGTGTTCATGTTCGCATTTTACAGGATCGTTCGCGGTCAGGGAACACTGCAAATTAGCGGAATGCGTGCGCGTCACCCCTCGGAATGTGGGTGAAGTTCACGCGCTCCGCTCCGCAAAGCCTGCGCGTCGCGGCTAATTTCCACGATCTGCGTTATCTCCGCGTGATGGCGTCGTCGTGGTTGAGGATGGCTAGCGATAGTTGCGTGGCGGCGGCGACTTCGGCTGTGTCCAGTTTCGGGTCGCGCTTACCTTCGCCGACGCTCAGTAGTTTCTCGGCGGCCTTTCGGTCGGCGGCGTAGCCGTCTTTTTGCTCGTCATAAAGTTTCACGAGTACCGCCAGTTCGCGTTCGCTTGGCACCCTTGCGCAAACGGTGCGAAATACCCACGATGCTCGCGATTTCGTGGTGGTGCCGCCTTCGCGCAACATGCGTTCGCCGAGGAAGCGGGCGGCTTCGACGATTTGCGTGTCGTTGAGCAATGCGAGTGCCTGCAAGGGCGTGCTCGTCGATTGGCGTTTTGCCGAACAGACACTGCGGTCGGCGGCATCGAATGTGGACATTTGCGGGTGTGGGGCGGTGCGTTTCCAGACGGTGTACAGGCTACGGCGATGGAGTTCCGTGCCCTTCGATTGCGGGTAGTGCGGCCGGCCGAGTGCCTCGTTCCACAAGCCTTCCGGTTGATACGGATAGACGCTCGGCCCGCCGAGTTTCTCGTGGAGTAAGCCGGATATAAACAGCGATTGATCGCGGAGCATTTCCGCCGTCAGCCGTCGTGCGGGTGCGTTCGAAAGCAGCAGGTTGTACGGGTCTTTTTGCAACCGTGCCACATCGGTTTTGGACGACTGGCGATACGTCCGCGAGAGTACCATGTTCCGCAGCATCCGCTTCATGTCCCACTTGTGTTCGATGAAATCGCGGGCGAGAAAATCGAGCAATTCGGGGTGCGTGGGTACCTGTCCCGTGCTGCCGAAGTTGTCGCTGCTTTCGACGATGCCCCGCCCGAACATCTGCTGCCAAAGCCGATTCACGGCCACGCGCGCGAACAGCGGATGATCGGGCGACGTGGCCCATTTCGCGAGGCCGAGGCGGTTCTTCGGCAAGTTCTCCGGGTACGCACCGAGGAACGCCGGCGTGGTTGCGGTGACGGCTTCGCCATGCGAATCGTACGCGCCGCGGGTGAGCACGAACGCCGGTTTCGGCGTCGGCAGTTCGTCCATCACCATCGCTTCCGGGATCGCGTGAACGAACTTCGCGTGCTCGGTACGGGCCGCCTTCAACGCCGCCAAAGGCTTCTGCGACGGTTCGTGAATTGCGGACAAATAATACGCAAGCAGCGATTCGCGTTGCACGGGCGTGACGGTTTTCGCCGCCCATGCCGTTGTGAAATCCGCAAGCCCCGCGAGGTGGGCGGCTTCGATTGGCGTGATCGCGCGAGCGTAGATTTTCAGATCGTCGATCGCGCCGCCACGGAAGCCGTTATCGCGGAAGCGGTTGCCGAGCGCGAGGTTCGGTTCGCCATCTTCGTACGTGGTGTCTTTGCGGAGATTGTTGCGAATGACTTCGCGTTCCGAAGGCTTGCCATCGAGCGTAATTTGCACACCATCGGCATGGCCGGAGCCATCGTACGCCACGCTGATGTGCGTCCAGGTGTTCGCACGAATCGGCGTTTTCGCCGACACTTTCAGCGAGTTCCCCGGCCACATGTAGTGCATCCCAAGTGCGAAGTGGCCGTTCTCCAAGAGTAGTTCGTAACCGCGACTTCCGGCATCGATCGGGGCTTTGCTGTGGTGCAAAATCACGGCGCGCGGCGCGAGTGTTTCGGCGCGAATCCACATCGAAAAGCTGAACGGGTCGGACCGCGAGAAGTGCCCGACGCCGGGAATGTCGAAGCCATTTTCGCCGTTGAGCGCCACCGCTTTGCCGCGTTTGCCATCGATCAGCGTCGGGCCGTCGTGGCCGTTCGCGGGCTGTTTCGCATCGACGCCGTTCGGTGACTGATTCGCTTTGAGTTCGTCGAAATCGAACGACGCGACGAGGTTTGGCAGAGTCGGTTCCTTCGGCTTCGTGGCCAGCCATTTCTCGAAATCCGCTGGTGCGGAAGCCCGTGACGCGGTGATTGCCGCTTTCGCTGCGCCGATGTTTAGCACCAACGTGCGGATCTTCGCATCTTGTTCGTCGGTGGAAAGTAACAGCGTCGGTACGGGCATCGCGTTCGTGAAGTACGAGGTTTGCCCGGATTCATCGATGTTCTGGAAGAACGCGAACAGCTTGTAATAATCCTTCTGCAAGATCGGGTCGAACTTGTGATCGTGGCACCGGCAACATTCGAACGTCTGTGCGAGGAACGTGGTGCCGAACGTGTTGACGCGGTCCGCCACATAGGCGACGCGGAACTCCTCCTCGACGACGCCGCCTTCTTCGTTCTGCATGTGCAAGCGGTTGAAAGCGGTCGCCAGCCGTTGGTCTTTCGTGGGGTTCGGCAGCATGTCGCCGGCGAGTTGCCACGTTGCGAATTCGTCGTACGGCTGGTTGCTGTTGAAGGCACGAATCACCCAGTCGCGGAAGGGCCACATCTGGCGGAAGCGGTCCGACTGGTAGCCGTGCGTGTCCGCGTAGCGTGCGAGGTCGAGCCATTCGACCGCCATGCGTTCGCCGTAGCGCGGCGACGCCAGTAAGCGATCGACGACGGTTTCGTACGCGGTTGCAGTCACGTCCGCTTTGAAGGCATCGAGTTCGGGTAAAGTCGGGGGTAGGCCGGTGAGGTCGAAGGTCGCACGGCGTAGCCACGCTTCCTTCGTCGCTTCGGCGGAAAAGGTAAATCCTTCGCTGATGTGCCGTGCGGCAACGAACGCATCGATCGGGTTTCGCTCGGCACTTTTGGGAACGGCAGTGGCACGCGGTAGCGGCATGTACGACCAGTGCGTTCCCCATTTTGCACCTTCATCGACCCATTGTTTCAGCAGCGCGATTTGCTTCGGCG
>JANXNT010000042.1 GCA_025353985.1 Limnoglobus sp. | reverse complement strand
AAAATCCGGGCTGGTTTTCGAGAGATATTCGCTGAAAATGTTACTCGTGCCGCTGCCGTCCGAACGGAACACGGGTTGAATGCCAAGGTCGGGAAGTGCCACGCCGGGGTTCAAGTCGGCGATGGCCTTGTCGTTCCACTTTGTGATTTTGCCGAGGTAAATTCGTGCGAGTACGTCGCCGGTGAACTGGAGTGGCTTCGCGATATTATCGAGATTATACATCGGCACGACGGCACCGATCACGAGCGGAATATGCACGACCGGCCCACCCGCTTCGACTGCGGCGGCGAGTTGTTTCTCGTTCATCGGCGCATCGGAACAGGCGAAGTCGCAGGTCTTTTTCGTGTATTGCTGAATGCCCGCGCCGGAGCCGGTACCCTGGTAGTTAATCTGAATTTTGCCGCCAGACTTATCGACTTGTTCGTTCGTCCAAACCTTCATCACCGGTTCGACGAACGTCGCGCCCTGCCCTTCGAGCTTCGCCGTTTCGACCCCAGCCGAACAGCCTGCAAGGCATCCGACGACGAGCAGAACCCAGTTCAAACCGCGCATAGCAAGCTCCATTCAGATCGGGAGACAGACAAAATAATCGTATGTTGCCCATCGTTTCGGACAACGCAAGCCATGCGAAGGTTTGGTGAAGGTCGCGATTCGCGGCAGATCGAGTAGAATGTGCATGAGGATTTCCGACCAGGAGACGCGCGATGAACTTCACCGAAACGATACTCGCTGGCACGATCCAAGCCGATGGGACGCTAGTTCTCGACAACAAACCGAGCCTGCCACCGGGGCGCGTGCAGGTGGTGGTGCGGCCAGAGGCGGATCGTAATCAAGAAGGGGAAGCACTCACACGAGATTATCTCCAAACAATGAAAGCGATACGTGCCAGCCAGCTTGCAAGGGGACATCGTCCCCGCAGCATGGTAGAAATCGAAGCCGAACAAGCGAAGTTTTCGGCGGAAATGGATCAAGAGATCGAAGAGGCTGTTCAGCTACAGGAAGCGTGCCGCCTTCGACGTAAGCAGATGGAAAGTGAGTCGCAATCATGATCGTCTGCCTCGACACCAACATTATCATTTACAATGTCGAAGGCGATGCCATTTGGGAGCCGAAAGTCGATCACCGAATGCAAGAGTTACTCATTTCGAGAAATAATTTGGCAACCAGCGACGCGACTCGACTTGAGTGTTTGGTCGGTCCAATTCGATCAGGTAATGCCGTTATACTTTCGGATTATCAGACATTTTTCAGCTCGTCTGGTATTCAAATGCTACCGGTAACTGTCAGCGTTTGGGAACGTGCCGCCCAAATTCGAGCTAATTTCAAGTTCCAGGCTATGGATTCCGTTCACCTCGCTACTGCCATCGAATACGGATGCGGATTGTTTCTTACGAACGATATTCAATTGGCTCGCTGTACGCTCATTCCCGTCGAAGTGATGAAGTAAAGTTCTCATAAGGAGACGCACAATTAACTTTACCGAAACGATCCAAGCCGATGACCCATTCTGGCAACGAATGCAAGCGATCTGGGCGATCCCGATCGGAGTCGAATCTCAAGATGGTGGTGAGCGGTCGCTATCGCAAGTGCGTAACGATCGTGAAGAATGGGAAATCCATCAACTGTCGATCGAACAGCTACTGGAAGAGTGCCGATTGCAGAGATCTATCTCGGCACGAATTGCATTATCCTGACCCAGGTGACGTGAAGTTGCTGCGACGCTTCGTGTTTTCGATTCGTTTAGCCGCGACGCGTAGGCTTTGCGTAGCGGAGCGAGGAGGCTTCACCCCAAGTGATGCGAAGTTGGCCTTTTCATCAAATTTCCGCAGAATTCTTGTCCCCGTTTCTGCTACGTAGCCCTCTCGCTCCGCAAGAGGATAGCAACAATCCGGATCGTAGCGTTGTCCAGTGATTCTTCTGGCATCGCTATCCTCTCGCGGAGCGAGAAGGCTACGTCAGAAGTCTCACGACTTCCGCTACAAATTCACGGAAAACACGACAATTTGGAAATCCTTCACGGCGTTGCGTACTGGGGTGAAGCGCACGCGCTCCGCTACGCAAAGCCTACGCGTCGCGGCTAATTCCCGATTCGATAAATACCCTCCGACTGCGAATCACGGAAGCAACAGCATCGCGGGCGATTGCAGATGCCGTTGCACGGAATTTCCGAAGATCGCGCCAATTGCGCCATCGACGATCCGATGATCGAACGAGAACGATAGGTACGCAATGTCGGCCGGTTTCAGTTGGCCGTGATCGTCGTACACGGGACGCTTCACCAATTTGCCGAGGCCCAGAATTGCCACTTGTGGATGGTAAATAATCGGCGTCGAGATCAGGCCGCCGATGCTGCCAATCGACGACACTGTGAAGGTGCCACCCTGCAAGTCGTCCGCTTTCACACGCCCCGCGCGGCAATCGTCGCTCAGCCGTTCGATCTCCTTCGCAATACTGGAAACATCGCGCGTGTCCGCATCGCGAATCACCGGCACGATCAACCCACTCGGGGCCGCCACCGCGATGCCAATGTGGTAGCGATCGTGCAACGTGATTTCCTGTTTCGCTTCGTCGAACGTGCTATTCACGATCGGCACATCGCGCAACGCGCGGGAGACAGCCTTGATAACGAACGCCAAATACGTCAGTTTCACGCCCGTTTTCGCGAGTGGCGAGCGCAACTGACCGCGCAAATGGACCAGTTCGGTGAAGTCGCATTCGTCGATGTACGAGTAGTGCGGGATGTACCGTTTCGCCTCGACCATCTTCTCGGCGATCTTCTTGCGAAGGCCAATTAGCGGAACGCGCGTACCCGGCTTGCCAAGGTCAAACGGCGGCTCTTGCGGTTGGCTTCTCTGAGGCCGGGATTCTTCCACAGTCGTCGGCTTCAGCAGCGGGGCGAGATCATCGTGCAAGATGCGCCCGCCAGGCCCACTGCCGCGAACCTGCGCGAGATCGATACCAAATTGGCGGGCAATGTGACGCACCGAAGGCGCAGCCACCGGCGCGAGTGACCGTGCGGTGTCAGCGACTGCCACTGGTATGACAGTCGGCACAATCGCAACGGGAATGACAGAAGGAATTTCATTCGAAATTGGCTCGTAGCTCAGCACGACTTGCCCGATGGCGATCTTCGCGCCGAGTTGGCCGATTAGCGCGGTGATCGTGCCCGCAAACGGCGAGGGTACTTCCATCGTCGCTTTATCCGAGAGCACTTCGAGCAACGCCTGCCCACGCACAACCCTCTCGCCAGGCTTCACGAGCCAGCGAACGAGTTCGACTTCGTAAAGCCCTTCGCCCATCGGCGGCAGAGGGAAATCCATGCGTGACTCCGAAAGCAAGCGGGAAGTGGAATTGTAACAGAATTCCCGTATCGCACGCGGCTCCGTTCTGCGTTTAGCCGCGCCGCGTAGTCTTCGGAGCGAAGCGCGGAGACTCGGCGTATCGGATACGTACGCGATTGTTCCGCGACTTCGCGCCCCGCGCTACGCAAAGCCTTCGCGGCGCGGCTAAACGAGCGAAATCGCCCGAAACAGATCAGCGATCTGCGATCATGAAGTGAGACGAAAAAAGACCCCAAAACCGAGTTTTGGAGCCTTCGCAATTCGGACTTACGTCAATTGTGAGAGCGTGTTTTATCGCGTTGTGGTGATAAAACCGCGAAGCAGACCGCCGTGTTTGGCGACTTGCGAACGCAGGTTATTGAACACGGGGCGATCGAGTTCTGCGTGGCGCGTGATGAGGTAGATGCCATCGTAAGCCGGGCTGGTGCTGTCCCGGTGAGGGCGTTCGCCCCAGACGCCGCCATCGATCAGAATCCAGTCGAACCACTGGCGAAGCTGTGCCACAACACGCGGGAAATCGGTCGCCATCGCCGCCACGGTGCTCTCCGTAGGCCGACCCGCACCGAGGATCTGCAACTTCGGCACAACGGTCGGCTGAAGCACCCACGCCAACGGCATTGTCTGCGCCAGCACTTCGCTCAGGCCGGGCACGTCGGACAAGCCCATCTTGCGGGCCGCGCTTGGCCGGTCGAAGTCCGCATCAATCACCAACACCCGCGTCGGTGTCTCATTCGCCAGCGTTACGGCCAAGTTCAACAGCACCGTCGTCGTGCCATTATCGCTAGCTGCCGAAGTGAAAAGCACCGCCTTCGAAGCGGTATCGGTGCCAACCTGGCGGCGAAGTTCGTCGCGCAGCGTGGCTTCGGCG
>JANXNT010000036.1 GCA_025353985.1 Limnoglobus sp. | reverse complement strand
AGCCGAAGCCCGCAACGCCGATGCTCGTGCGAATTTCAGACACACTCGCCGCCGTGTTGTCGACAGGTGTGCCCGAACTGCTGACACTCGTGCCGTTGCCCGACGACTACCATCGCTATCTCAACAAGGACGTGGATGTGTATCTGAAGTGTCGCGCGGCGACGCTGACTGTCGGCCAAGCCAAGAGCGTTTACGGTCGCGCTGTGTATGCGTTGTCGCGCCGCCCGACGACGCGAAAAGAGTTGTTGCGTTATCCCATTCCCGACGCACTGCTCGTCGGCATTCGCGCACCGGAAGTTGTGAAATAATCGCCGCAATTCGAATACGCATCGCCTATGAACCTCGCGATCGTTGCGCAAGGTCTTTCCTGTAGAATAAGCATTTTCAGCCCCTATCACAGTCGTTACTTACCCACCTTGCGCGCGCGCAAAAGTTTAGCAAAACTAATGTAAGCCGCTTATCCGGTGCAATCGTGCCACGGTTTCGTAAAAATGACCATTTCGATTCAAGTCGTCGCTGGGCTTCGATTGACTGCTTCGTAGGGTCAACGTAGAGTTGCGACGTAAACACCCGTGAAACCGCAGCAGACAACAGACCGAACGACGACATTCGCACGACCCCCTCGACGAATGTCCAACGATTTCGGTCACCCACGGAATACAAAGGTAGCCCATGCAGGAAATGAATCACTGGCGAATGGACCGCCCGGAAGAAGACGAGGCCGAAGGGGGCGAACTGACCCACGCGGAGAACATGGCCGGGCTACCGGTGCGGACGTACCTGCCCGAATCGCTGGTGCCTGGCTACCCATACCCGTTGCTGGTGATGTTCCACGGGCGTGGCGGGAATGAAGAACAAGTGTTGCGATACGTTCCGCGAATCTCCTCGCAGAACTTCGTGTACCTCAGTTTGCGTGGCCCAGAACCACTCGGCCGTCGACCCGATGGCAAACGCGGCTTCGGGTGGGCGCATCGCAACGCGGGCTTGCTCAGCGAATACGTCGAACTCGCGGTGGCACTCGTTCGGCAGACCGTGCAGATTCATTCCGAACGCGTCTACCTCGTAGGCGTCAACGAAGGGGCCGATGCCGCATACCGTGCCGGGTTCGCGCTCGCCGGTAAAGTCGCTGGCGTGATCGCGCTCAACGGCACCATGCCGCAGCCGACCCTCGGTAAGCCCGTCTTTCGTTTCGACGATGCCCGCAAGTTGCGAGTATTCATGGGGCACGGCGTCTCGAACCCCGAAGCGATTCGCCGTCAGACCGACAAAGATTACAAAGTTCTGTACGGTTGCGGTGCGGACGTGCAATACCAGACGTACCCGACCGATCAGGATCTGCACGCAGAGATGTTCCGCGACGTGAACCGCTGGATCGTCGGCAACGTCAACGCCGAACACGACATGTACGCCGTCCGCGATTAATTGTCCCATTTGACTGGAATGGCACATGGGCTGCGTTACCTCACGCAGAATTTTAACCGCAAAGGGCGCAGAGAACGCAAAGTAGAGAAAAATCAAATCATGTGTTGGTTCACTCTGGGTAGCCGTTCACTTGAATTGAAACCGTGCGGAAATCATAAATTGTTACTTTGCGTACTCAGCGCCCTCTGCGGTTAATGTTTGAGATCGCAGCCCAAATGGGACAGTGAATTCAATTCAGGTGCTTAGAGAAAACGCAAGCGGCCCCGGTTATGGAACCGGGGCCGCTTGCGTTTGTTGGATGTCGGTTCAATCGCCGTCGTCGCGTTCGGCGGCGACTGCGTTTTCGGTGAGGTGCGCGGCGGTGACGCCGATGCGCTCGAAGCACTCGGCGACGATGCTGTTCGGCGTGCTGAACATCGTAATTAGGATGTCCATCTGCGTGAGGAAGTTGCGGCCGTTATCGATGGCACGGGCGTACGAGTCGCGGAGTAATCGCAGCACGTTGTCCGACAGGAACTCGCGGTT
>JANXNT010000029.1 GCA_025353985.1 Limnoglobus sp. | reverse complement strand
AATCGAAGGAACAACTCGAAACCGTGGTCAAGGATTTGCCGGATACAAAATACGCGACTCGTGCCAAGGAATGGCTGGCCGCCAAGTCCGATGCGAAACTGCAACACGATTGCATCGGTTGCCACATTGCGAAAAAGTAAGCAGTTAGTTACCTCGCCGCCAAAGTGGGTTGTTCCTTCGTGGCTTCGACGTCTTTTAAAAGTTGCTGGATGAGTGCTTCGGCTTTTTCATCGTGGGTTCGCGTGTCGGTGGGTGTGGCTGTTGGCTTGCGCCATGCTCCCAAAAGTCCTTCGCCCATTGCTACGATAGCGAAGCCCATTGCGGCCATCGTTAGTGGTACGCGCCACATCAGCATCCCGGCGATTTCCTCGGGACTGGCTGCGGGAATGTCGCTGGTGGCCGGGTTGAGCACTGCCGATGTGCGGTGCGTCGTCTGCGAGGCGGCCCACACGCCCGCCAACTGTGCATACATATAGCCGATGAGCGCCAGCGCCGCTGCCGCCATCGTGCCGTGTACCAGAATGCGTTTTCTCGTACTCATATCGGCAGCATAGCACCCCATTTTAGAAATGCGGAGTTCGGACCCGGAAGAAATGCGGAACTCGGAATTCGGAATGCGGACTGGATAAGAGCACGCGAGCCGCGTGCACCACGTTTAGCGAAATTCGGAATTCGGACAATTCCGAATTCCGAATTCCGAACTCCGCATTTGTCGGACTCCGAATTTCGTAAAATGCTGACTGCTCGAATACCGTTACTGGAGAAGACCATGCTCGTACGGATGACGACTCTTGCGGTGCTGATGGCTACGGCGATGGCGGGGCGTGCGGACGATTGGCCGCAGTGGATGGGGCCGACTCGCGACAACGTTTGGAAGGAAGCGGGGATTCTGGAGAAGTTCCCCGAAGGCGGGCCGAAGTTCGTCTGGCGAACGAAAGTTGCGGGTTCGTATAGCGGCCCAGCGGTGGCGGAGGGCAAGGTTTTCGTCATGGATTACCTGACGAAAGATCAGGTGCCGGAAGGCAACTGGAAGCGGGAAGAACTCACCGGACTCGAACGCATTTTCTGTCTGAATGAAGCCGACGGCACAGAGATCTGGAAGCACGAATACCCCGTCAAGTACTCGGTCAGCTACCCGAACGGCCCACGTTGCACGCCGCTCGTTCAGGGTGGCAAAGTCTACACGCTCGGTGCGGAAGGCAACCTCCTCTGCCTCGATACCAAGGGCAAAGTCGTTTGGCAGTTAGACTTGAAGGTGACGTACAAGAACGGCTCGCCGCTCTGGGGTTATGCCGCCCACCCGCTGATCGACGGCCAGAAACTGATCACGCTCGCCGGTGGTGATGGCACCCACGTCGTCGCGCTCGACAAAGACACCGGCAAGGAAATTTGGAAAGCCGAGTCGTCGACCGGCCCGGATGGCGTCGGTTACTGCCCACCGACGATCATCAACGTCAACGGCGTGCGCCAGCTGATTTTGCTTAAGCCACGTGCCTTCACGGCGATTGACCCCGAGACCGGCAAACGCCTCTGGACGCAGCCATACACCGCCGACAACGGCAGTATCATCATGTCGCCAATTGTCTCCGGCGAGTATCTGTTCGGCGGCGGTTGGAACAACAAGAATATGCTCGTGAAGTTGAAGACGACCGATGGCCACCCCGATGCGGAGACCGTGTGGAAGGACAAAAAGGGCCTCGGAATTTCGCCGGTGAACGTGCAACCGATGCTCGTCGATGGCACGATTTACGGTTTCGACCAAAGCGGTAAACTGTTCGCGGTCGAAATCCCGAGCGGTAAGCGCCTGTGGGAATCCGAAGATGTCATCGGCAAGTCCGGCAACTCGGAAACCGCGTTCATCGTCAAGAACGGCGACCGCTATTTCTACTCCACGGAAAAGGGCGAACTCGTCATCGGCAAAATGTCGCCGAAAGGTTACGAAGCGATCGATCGCGCGACGATCCTGAAGCCGACGCACAAGGTTTTCGGCCGTACCGTCGTCTGGAGTATGCCCGCGTTCGCCAACAAGAAAATGTTCGTCCGCAACGACGAAGAATTGGTCTGCGTCGATCTCGCGAAGTAAGCAGTGAGCGTTTCTCGATTGCGTTCCCCCACGCATTTTGGTTAGCATTCGCCAGATCGAAACTTACGGTCTGGGGTCGCTTCATGGCAGTGGTGCTCGTTCACGATTGGCTGACGGGGATGCGCGGCGGGGAGAAATGCCTCGAACCGGCGTGCGAGCGATGGCCGGACGCGACGTTGTTCACGCTTTTGCACCGGCGCGGGTCGGTGTCGCCGACGATCGAATGTCTCGAACCGCAAGTCTCGCGGTTGGGGCGTTTGCCCGCAATCCACAAGTATTATCGCTATTTGCTACCCGCGATGCCACTCGCGGCACGTTGGCCGATCCCCCCTTGCGAACTCGTGCTCAGTTTCAGCCATTGCATCGCGAAGGCGGCGATTCCACCCGTCGGAGTGCCGCACATCAGTTACTGCTTTTCGCCGATGCGCTATGCCTGGCACCTGCGCGAATCGTACTTTCGCACCAGTAAAATCAAGGCGAAGGCGCTCGATCTGATCCTGCGTCGCCTGCGCGATTGGGATCGCCGTACCAGCGACCGCGTGACGCATTTTATCGCGATTAGCAAAACGATTCAGTCGCGAATTCGCGACTGTTACGACCGCCCCAGTACCGTCGTGTATCCGCCCGTCGACACCGAATTTTACACGCCGCTACCGATTATGGCGGATCGCGAGCCGTTCTATCTGATTGTCAGTGCGTTCGCGCCGTACAAGCGGTTCGACTTGGCGATTGCGGCTTGCACGAAGCTCGGCCGCAAGCTGATTGTCATCGGCACGGGGCAACAGGAAAAGCCACTCCGCGCGATGGCGGGGCCGACGGTGATGTTCCTCGGGTGGCAATCGGACGAGGTGATTCGCGATCATTATCGGCGTGCGAACGCGCTGCTGTTTCCGGCGGAGGAAGACTTCGGCATCGTGCCCGTGGAAGCGCAAAGTTGCGGTTGCCCCGTGATCGCCTACGGCGTCGGCGGCGCGACGGAAACGATTCGCCCCGTTGGCACAAACGACGCCACGGGCCTGTTTTTCGAGGAGCAAACGACCGATGCGATGATCGCAGCAATCGAGCAATTCGAGCGCGTGTCCGACCGCTTCGACCCGCGCCAATGTCGCCGAAACGCACTACCATTCCGCAAACAACGCTATGAAGAAGAACTCTTCCGCTACGTCGACAACGTCCTCGGCAAACGCGACGAAACCCGCCGCGCGGCGTAATTAGCGTGCGATAGGTTGACGCGGGGCGTGAGCGACATATCCGATATTACCGATCCCATCCCCGCAAGGGGTCGGGTGAAGTCTCCGACGGTTCCACCCGACCCCTTGCGGGGAATCGGCTCGGAACGCGAGAACATCGCGCCGCGTAATCAGCGCCCGCGATACGTGGCGTACGAATTCTCCGTCTCCCACAGCGTCACTTCGACGACGGGTAGCTTTTGTTCGATGGCGTGGTCGTAGATTCGCTTCGCGAGATTCTCGGCTGTCGGGTTCACGTCCATCGTCAGGTACACTTCGCCCATTTGCTTTAGCGACGGGATCATCGGATCGTCTTTGTGCAAAATCAGTTTGTGGTCGAGGTTGTCGTCGATCCAGATGCCGATCTTCTTCTTGATGTCTACGAAGTCGATGACCATCCCGAGCGAATCGAGTTGTGGAGTTTCGATCGTGATCACGGCTTTGCCGTTATGGCCGTGAAGGTTCGCGCACTTCCCGTTGTAGTTCAGCAAGCGGTGGCCGTAACAGAACCAAATTTCTTTCGTAACGCGGTACATGCGGGCGCTTTCTCGTGGTTAATCGTTGGCGAAATACATCGTCGGGTCGCTGAGGTTGGCGTCGCGGAAGCCGTGCTTGCGTTCGGCGCACTTGTTGCATTGCCCGCAATGTTGCCCTTCGACGGGGTGGATGCACGAAAATGTCTCTTGCAGTGGCATCCCGATGCCGCGCCGCAACACGTCGACTTTTCGCAGTCCGAGGTAAGCATACGGGCGAATCACACACACGGCCCCGCCGACTGCACGGTTCACAATTGACGCGATGCCATCGTAAAACGCAGGAGTGGCATCGGGGAACGGGTTCGTGGCGAGCGGGGCCGTTGCCAGTTGCGGGATGCCGTTCAGGTGGCACCAGATCAGCGGTTTCGCCAGCAAAAGTACATTCCGCCCTGGCAGAAACACCGCATCATCGGGGCTGTCCGCACCCGGCACATTGTCGCCCGTCGTGCTCCAATGCCGGCCGTACAGGTTCCCCACCGGTTCGTCGAGCACGATCAATGGCCGCACGATTTCCGTATGAAGTGCGTTCAAAAATCGGCGAAGGTGCGCTTCTTCGGTCGCTTCCCAATACGCCCCCGTTCGCACGTAAACCGGGTGAACCGCCGGGTATCGCCGCACCGCCTCGCCGAGCAGAATCGCACTATCCAGCCCGCCGCTACAAAGCACGGCCAGCGGGGTCTTCGGGTTCAGGGGTGGCCAGGGCGGGTGTGGCATAATGCCCAATTATAGACGCTCGGCAGAAACGAATCCCTCATCAAACGGTACGAAGTGCCGATTCTTTTCTGCAGGAGCGGACACAACGCAAAACGATTGGTCGCCAGCAACCGTATCGCCGCGCGATTTCAGGCAGGATGGATTGTTCGAGTGGTGGAAACGCTCGAAATAATTTGCTTTAATGCAAGCAGTGGTTACAATTCTCTCAAGATACGCTGCCGGGAGTCGGCAGAATAACTGGTTCGGAGGCAGGTGGCTCTACACCGGATGAATGTTGGAGGTGATGCGCGGCTTGGACTGAAGACCAGCTCAATACGATCCGTAACAGCTACTGGAAATATCGCGTTGCCAAATGCCCGAGTTGCCAGCGGGAGGCGGAGGTGCGTGACGAGGGGGTTCAGGGCGAGGCGCGACGAGCGGTGGTCGCCGACTGCCACACGTGCAATGAGCATTGGCGGATTTCCTGTAGATGGCACAGCCCTCAAAGGTACCATTAAGCCGGTTGGAGGCTTTCCGGTTGTAGGCGCTAGCGCTCTGGTACTACAGTGCGGTCGGTGTGGTCAGGCGTGTTCTGAACCGAGGTGAAACCAGTCGCTGCAGCGCAGGGATACACCAGCCAAGCCCGGTTCGCGGGGCAGATGCTGCGAAACTGAAACTTCGATCGTGGTTGTAAAAACATGCCATTCCCCTCGTTTGACACGGACGGCAACCTGCCACCGGGCGTGTACCCGGTGGCATTGGGCGAGGCACTTGCTCATTTCGGTCGCGGGTCGGTCCAGCGGAGGATTGTGGCGGCCAGACTCGAACGGATCCACCGTTTGACGGCATCGACCGGACGTCTGGCCCGGTTCGTGGTGTTCGGTTCCTTCGTCACCGACAAGTCGGACCCGCGGGATGTGGACATTGTGTTGGTGATGGACGACGCGTTCGATTTGTCCTCCGTTGCCGCGGATGTGGCTGTTGTCTTTCGACATGCGGACGCCGATGCACAGCTTGGTGCGAGTGTGTTTTGGACAACTCGATCCGGCGCAATGGAGGGCGTGGATGCTTTCATCGATTACTGGCAGGTTCGACGAGGCGGCGGCCTTCGCGGCATTTTGGAAATTTTACCGGAGGATTCATGATTACCGACGACAGTGAGATGGCCACGACGGTCGAACGGATCGCGTGGTTTCAGCAGCAGGTGGCACAAATGCGACGGTCAGAGCCGAACCCGACCAATTACAAGGCTGCGGTGTCGGGGTTCCTGGCCGAGATCGATCGGATGCAGCGCGAGGTGCGAGAGTACCTGTGTCGCCATCCGGCCGAGATCGTGGCGGCGTGACACCACTCCGCTACTCCCCCAGATACGCGGCCCGGATGCGTGGGTCGTCGAGGAGCGTGGCGGCTTTGTCGGTCATCGTGACGCGGCCGGTTTCGAGGACGTAGCCGCGGTGGGCCACTTTTAGCGCCATTCGGGCGTTTTGTTCGACGAGCAGGATCGACATGCCCTTCTGGTTTAGGTCGCGAATCACCTCGAATATCTGCACGACGATTTGCGGCGCGAGGCCGAGTGAGGGTTCGTCGAGCAACAGTAACTTCGGGCGAATCATGAGTGCCCGAGCAATTGCGAGCATCTGCTGTTGGCCGCCGGAAAGCAGGCCGCCCGGCTGACTTTTCCGCTCTTTGAGTATCGGAAACATCGCGAACGCGGTCTCGATGTCGTCGGCTATGCCCTTCGGGTCGTTGCGGGTGAACGCGCCCATCTCGAGGTTTTCGAGCACGGACAGGCGCGGGAAGATTTTGCGGCCTTCGGGCGACTGCGCGAGGCCGAGCCGCACGACTTCGTGGCTCGGCGTCCG
>JANXNT010000012.1 GCA_025353985.1 Limnoglobus sp. | reverse complement strand
GCCGCATGTGCGGGTGAACAGCTACGCCATCGTCGAAGATTCGATCTTATTCGATGGCGTCGATGTCGGGCGATATTGCCGCATTCGCCGTGCGATCATCGATAAGAACGTGAAGTTGCCGCCGTACACCGTACTTGGCTACGACACCGAATTCGATCGCGCACGTGGTTTTACGATCACCGAAAACGGTGTGGTGGTCGTGGCGAAGGACGAACTGCCCATCGCGTTCCGTTCGCCGAATCCGCTCCCTGGCTAACGATTACGCAGCACGGCGTTCGTCTCTTGCGAGCCATTTCTGGATGCGTGGTAACGTTTCGGACCAGCCTTTGCCGAAACGCACTTTGCCGAACGCATCGTAGATCAAATCGATCGTCTCGACGAGGCCGCGAATCTGGTTCGCCCGCTCTTCGAGCCTGGCGCGGGGCTGCGTGACTTCCTCTGCCATATTTGGGAGTTTCCCGGCACCTACACCGAGCGTTTCGGCGTGAATCGTCAGTTCGTATTGCTGCAACTGCCTCACGACGGTCAGCCCGACTTTTCGAGGGAGTTTGCCACTTTGGATCGCGCGTTTGGATTCCGGCAGTCGCGTGGGGCCTTCGTGCGAAATCGTTTCGTGGCCGGTTTGGCCGCGTGGGCATTCGAGAGTCAGCGTGCGGGCCATCATGATCGTCGCTTCGGAATCGTCGGCGAGTGTCAGCGTGTCGGATTCAATTTCGGTGTGGAACCACAACCAAAGCAGGAATTCGTTGCCCAGGAAGTCGCGGCTCGATTCGTCGGCAATCCATGCGACATCGGGCGAACTGACGCCCGGCAGGAACGCCGAGGGGCTGGAATCGTCGACGCTGCGCGTGAGTTGGTGTAGTTCCGCAAGCTGAAACGCACGGTTCCCCGCCGTGATCGCCTCGATGTTGTGGCCGAAGGTTTGCTGAAACAACGCCGCCAAACGATCGACGTGAGTCAGCGAAGTTGCACCAAATAACAGTTCGTTTGTCAGCAAATCCCACAACACTGGCACGCACTTGCGGCGTCGGAACCGGCCGTCGCGCGACTCGTGTTCGAGGCGATCGCGTGCGGATTCTTTCGCTTCGCGCTTCTGCTTGGCGTTCGGCAACCCACTCGGGTTCGTTGCGGATAATGCCTTGAGTTCCACTGCGTAATAGGCACGCAGCAAGTCGTTCGGCAGTTTGTCCGTATCGATGCGCAACTCGAAACTGAGCATGTCGTTGATGATGTTCTTGGCGAGGTCGAACTCGGCATCGAGGATATGCTCGCCCGCCGTCCAGCCGCATTCGACGCCATCTGCGGAAGCAATGCGTTGCTGTCCAGCCGCGAAGTTTCCCAGGCGTTGGACGTGATCTTCGTCGAACATACGGGGTTTCGGGCCATCGACTTTGAAGCGGAGATAACTGGCACGGCCGTTGAAAAACCCCATCGAAACCGCCTCCATCGTAGACGCCGAAACGTAAGCGAGGCGTTCTGGTAGTCCAGAACGCCTCGTTACTTATCGGTTGCGGAGTCTACGCAGGATTAGCTGGCGAGTGTTGTCACTGGCGATTCGGAATCTTTGCGGGTCATTTCGTCGTGAACCACGGGGTGCCAGGTGCCGTTGCGTTGGGTCTGTGGCACGTAATTTTCGCGTGCCCAGCGGCGGAGTTTGAGTTCTTCGATGAGATCGAGTTGGGTTGCGGAGAGCGTCATCGACACGGTAAGCACCTGTAACGAGGAGAGTGAGTCGAGATTTGTTAGCAGTCGGAATGGATTTGGCAAGGCTAGAATCGACGTAAGTCACAATTGCGGTCG
>JANXNT010000007.1 GCA_025353985.1 Limnoglobus sp. | reverse complement strand
GCAATTGATGTCACTGTAACAACCCGAACGATCGTCCGTGAACGAGAATCATCCAAATTTTTTGGCAATTGGCGAATTATGTGATGCACACGCTCGCCAGCAACGATCCACACGATTTAGGGAAGTCAATAAGTTTGCGTGGAAATGACGTAAGTCGGAATTTGTGCAGTGCACGGAGTGACATAGAAAGTGCGCGCAATGACATAGAAAAGGCGCGCCGTGACATAGAAAGGACGCGAAATGACATAAAAAGGGCGCTTTTGGTCGCGAAAGGGTCGTAGTCGTCTCTTATGCGTTATCGATGTCACTCGACGCAAACCAATTCTGGATCGCAAGATACGGCAAAATGCCCCGAAACCGATAAGCGATTTGCGATCAAAAAAGGGGCTTATTGAGACGAAAAAATGCCAAAAAACCGGTTTTTGAACTTTTGCAATTCGGACTTACGTCGACGATGAAAGCGAAAAAACCGACATTTCGCGAATCGGATCCATTCCGACCCCGAGAATGCCGACTGTAACGGATACACCATCGCCGCGGGAGGATTCCGAATGTTATGCCAGCGAATTTGTGTCGTGATCGTCGCGCTTTCGGTCGCTCGCCCCGCAATGGCGCAAGTGTTTACCCCGCCAACCGAACCGCGGATGACGCTGATCCCGCCATCGACGGTGCCACGGCCGTTACCGAGTTCGATTGCGGCCAGTTCCGTGAAATTGCCGCAACCGGAGAAGTTCCAAAAGATCGCGGTGGCGACGCTGAACATCAAACGGCTGACGAGTTGGCAGGTCTGGAACGCGGGCACGGTCTTCAAGGATTTCGGGAACAACGCCGAAGATGCCGCCGACATGTTCCGCACGCTTCGCGAACTGCGGCCCACCGAATGGGCGAGCATCGGCACGGATCGCGCCATCGTCGATTACGGCCTCACCGATGGCAAAACCGCTCCCAATGCAGGCTTTCCGAAGTCACACCTGCAAATGGATCCGCGTACGACCCGCGCCGAACAAGTCCGCGGCGTGTGGTGCCTGCGCGACGATGCGAACATCTTGCTGAACTTCGGCGCACACCAAGCCGACGCGGAACAGGCGCTGGCGGTGATGCAGAAATACGGCTTTAATCGCGTCGGTTTTATCGGGAAATCGACGCCGCCACTGGCGTACTTCTTCGCAGCACCCGAGAACGCGACGGGCACGACCGTCGTGGCTTCGCCGATCATCAAAGCCGCACAGGAACGGGCAATGAACCACACCGGGATGGACGTTCCCGGCGTCGGTTACGTCGGCGAAAAGATCCGCATCGACTACAAGAAAGTCGAAGTGCGTAGGGATAAAGGCGATTTCGTGGTCGCGTACGGCCCAGAGATTCTCGGCCGCTTCGGGGCCAGCGAATGGACCGCCCGCGATGCACTGAAGGTGATTCAGGATGCCCGATTTACCGAGTTTTGCAAGTTCGGCACCGCCGGCGTGACGTTCTTCCTCGTCGGCGACAAGGCACCGAAAGACGTGCCATTCAGCGTGCAAGGGACGCGGTTTGCACCCGGAACGTTGGCGGTGCGATCAATCAACGGCAAGTGGTGGCTGTGCGGCGAATCGTCCGCCCGCTTGCTGTTACCCGCCGGTTCGAAAGAAGAAGGCGAGCAACTCGTAAAGCTCGTGAAAGCCTACGGTTTCGACCAACTCTGCCAGATCGGCACATCATCGCACACGACGATGCAGTTTTTAGCAAAAGGACGGTAAATAGTGGCGAGTGTTGAGTGGCGAGTCGATACTCTTGTCTCGTCACTCACCACTCGTCACTCGCCACTCGCCACTTCCGAATGCTTCGGATGGCACCCAGCCGACGGTGCCGCCGGGGAGTTCGACTTGCAACCAGCCACCGCGGCGTGCGAGTTCGCGGAGTTCTGCGCCGCGCGGCAGCGTTTCCGCCAACCGTGCGGGATATGTGTGGCCGTTGCCTTCGCGCAAAATCGTGTCGGTGACGACGATGATTGGCAGCGGCTCTGGGGGTGTGCGGATGAGGGCAAACAGGATCGCGGCCGTGGCAAAACCGAATGCGCCTGTTGCGATGAACAGCAGTGCCCAACGGTGCCGGACGGTGTACCATTTCGCAAAGCCGAATGCCGCAACGAGTGCGAATCCGACCCCGAGAACGAAGGTATCGAACGGTGCGATGCGGTGCCGCAATGCGTCGGTCGCGTTCGGGCGCAACCGATGTTTGGGGTCGAGCGATTCCGGATAATTCACCGCATCGCGAACGAGCCGCAAATCGGTTTGCAATTCGAGATCGTACGGGGCGAGCCGTAGCCCACCGTGCAGCGCCACGACCGCCATCGGCAGGTTCCCGCTGAGGAAATGCGCCCGTGACCGTGCCAGCGCGATGCCCGGCGTTGCGCCTCTTTGCCATTGTGCATCCAGTTCGCGTGCGGCCTCCGCATATCGCCCATCGGCGAACGATATTGACGCGTCAACGGGCGATCCCAGGCCGAACATGGCAACGAGCATCATCGCGTTCAAGCCGGTTCCTCCCAGTTCAGAATGATGCTGCGCGCCGTGGCCACGAGCGGTTGTGCATTCTCGGCGCGATAGCCGAAACGGGCTTCGTCGCAAGCCCGAAGCAGTTTCACGACGTTCGCAATTTTTGCATCGGGAACCGTCGTCGTGCGCAACTCGCGTTCGATATCCATCGGCACCGTGCCAAGGTTGTGGAAGTCGTGGCGATCCGCGAGAAAGTCGCGCAGGTGCTTCGCCACGAGTACCGCCGGTTCGGGGGTGCGTTCGGCACGGGTGAGGCCATCGAGCGCGAGACGTACGGCGCGGTTCCGGCGCAAGTTCGCCAACCGCACGCCGTCGGGGTTCCGCACCCGCCATAGCCGCACCCAACTCACGGTGAATATTGCAATAACCGCGATCGCGCTGAGCCACGCACCAACGCCGCCGATTTGGAAACGAGGGGAAATATCGCCCGGCCAGACGAGGAAACGCTCCGGTGCGGCGGGCCGTGGCAACGCGGTTGGTACCGATACGACGGCTTCGCGCACGGTTACCGTAATTGCGGTGGCGTACTTCGTGTTCACCTCGCGGCCTTCGGGTGCGTTCGGGTGAAAATAGTCGAAACGCAAACCGGGAACTTCGATCTGGCCACTCCGCCGCGGCCGGAGACGATAGCGAAAGTTCACCACCGCATTCGGCATCTCATCGGGGAGATCGACGATCTCGCGGAAGCGTTCGGCGAACGCGGGAATGCTGCGTAAGTTCGGCTTGCGGATGCGTTGCGGGTTCTGCGCGTTCGCCACAGAGAGTGTGAGTATCAGTTCGCCATCGG
>JANXNT010000003.1 GCA_025353985.1 Limnoglobus sp. | reverse complement strand
ATCTCGCGAAGTCGAATGGCTTCCCGGTCGAGCGGACTGCGGGGATCGGATTCTTCGTACGTCCGCCCGAACTCGTTGCGGCTCTCGACAAAGCACGAAAAGCGAAGCGCGAGTACGTCGATGGCAACTGGCTGGGTTACGCGAAGTTCGTGCTGAATGCGCGAGCGGTACCGCAGATTCACGGCTCGCTCTGCATCCGGCCCGATGGTATCGAACTCTCGGTGAACGGTGCGATCCACCCAACCGAACGCAGTGTGTTGCTCGATTTTCTCGATGCCGCCACTCTGTCGCCAGCGTTTCCAAATTTATCTAAACCATCGGCACTCACGGTCGGCGTCGCGATGCCAATCACTGACAAGCGGGTGATAGCGACGCTGGCCGTTGCGGATGCGATCGCGAAGGCACGCGGCGAGGTCGGCAAGTTGCCGTCCGATTGGGTCGCCGAGGCTGAGAAAGTCGGCCTGCCGATCCGCACGAAATTGCTGCCCGGCGTACGGCAAATCACTCTCGTCGTGCCGCCCAAACAAGAGATCCCCGTCGGCGCGATGGCGTTACCTACGCTCGTGTTGCACCTCAACGATGATGTTTCCGGTGCAGATTGGGAAGCGGCATTGCCGAAGTGGCTGCAACTGCTCGATGCGGCAAAAATGGCCTCGACTGTGTCCACCGAGATGATCGCGGGAATGAAAGTGTCTTCGACGCAATCGAGCATCGGCGCGGTTCACTTCGCCCGCAACGGAATGATGATCGCAATCGGCACGGATCGCAAATGGGTAGCGAACTGCGTGCAGGCCAGCCCCACGAAAACCGTCGTTACTACCACTGAAAATGCAAGCATCGTCGCGGTGATGATGCCCGCAGGACTCGCACGCGGGGAATCGCTCGGCAAGGTGCGATTGCCCAAGCAGGTTATCATCGAAGCGGATTCGGCCACGCCTCCTGTGAGTATGAACTTGTCGGCATGGACGGACAAAGAACTCGCAGTGTGGGATGCTGTGCCACCGATCGCACTGAAATTCACGAAGAGCAAAACCCAATTCACGATTCAGAGCCGCCTCGATTGGGGTGCGGGTGGCTTCGGACCGATGGTCGTGAAAACGCTGCCATGGTTCGAGAAATACTGGGCGCAACACAACTCGTCGTACCCGATGCGAAGTTTAAACGATGACTTGCGCAGCAGCGACCGCTAAAAAATCTGCCAAATCGCTGTTGCTATCGACGCGGGGCTGGCATAGACTTGGCTTACAGAGGTTTATTTGATGCGCACGCTGCTACGACTCGAAGAACTACCGATTCCGAATTTTCGGGGACGCTTCTTTACGTCGTAGCTGTTGACACAGACACCACGATTTTGAGACGGCCCCGGAGAGTTCCGGGGCTGTTTTCGTTTCAATACTTAGGAGCCGACGATGCCGACGACCGACACCGACCGGGTCATCATCTTCGACACGACGTTACGCGACGGGGAACAAAGCCCCGGTTGCAGTATGAATCTGAACGAAAAGCTCGAGATGGCGCACGCGCTGAAAGAACTCGGCGTCGATGTCATCGAGGCGGGCTTCCCCATCGCGTCGCCCGGCGACTTCGAATCGGTGCAAGCGATCGCCCGTGAAGTTCACGGCCCAATCATCTGCGCGTTGGCACGCTGTAATGCAACCGACATCGACCGGGCCGCACTTGCCGTGAAGGACGCACCGCGACCGCGGGTTCACGTCTTCCTCGCTACGAGCGCGATCCATCGCGAGTTCAAATTGAAGATGTCCCGCGAGGATATTCTCAAACGCACCATCGAAGGCGTGACCCGCGCACGCGACCAAATCGCCGACGTCGAATTTTCACCGGAAGATGCTTCGCGCACCGAACTAGACTTCCTGACCGAGGTCGTCGAACGCGCGATCGAAGCCGGCGCGACGACGCTGAACATCCCCGATACCGTCGGCTACGCGGTGCCGAGCCATTATGCGGACATCATTCGCCACCTGAAGAAAACCGTACGCGGCATCGACAAATGCATCATCAGCGTGCATTGTCATAACGACCTCGGACTCGCGGTTGGCAACAGCCTTGCGGCACTACGCGAAGGCGCGAGGCAAGTCGAGTGTACGATCAACGGCATCGGCGAACGCGCGGGAAATACCGCACTCGAAGAAGTCGTGATGGCACTCCACACCCGGCAAGATTTCTACGGGTTAACGACGGGCATCAACACGCGATTCCTCTATCCTTGCAGCCGAAAATTGTCGCACGTCACCGGGATGCAGGTGCAGCGGAACAAGGCGATTGTCGGCCAGAACGCCTTCGCACACGAGGCGGGGATTCATCAAGATGGCATGTTGAAAAACCCCAATACGTACGAGATCATGCGGCCCGAAGCGGTCGGTATTTCGCGCACGGAACTCGTGTTGGGCAAGCACAGTGGCCGACATGCGCTACGCCAGAAAATCAACGATCTCGGCTACCACCTCAGCGAAGAGCAACTGAATCGCGTGTTCGATGCGTTCAAGATTCTCGCGGACCGCAAGAAGGATATTTACGACGCGGACATCGAGGCACTTGCGGAAAACCAGTTGCACAATATCTCGCAGAAAACGTGGACGCTCCACGCTTTCACCTGCAATGCGGGCACGGGAACCATGCCCTCGGCGGCGGTGGCACTCTGGCGACAAGACGGCGAAATCATGAAAGATGCCGCGATCGGCGACGGCCCCATCGATGCCGTGTTCAACGTGATCGATCGCATCACAGGCATCACGGTGAAGGTGTGCGATTATCGCGTCCGTGCCGTAACGGTGGGTACCGATGCCCAAGGCGAAGCATTCGTCGAAGCCGAGTTTGAAGGGAAGAAGTTGACCGCCCGTGCCGTCTCGACCGACATCGTGGAAGCAAGCGCGATGGCCTACCTGGAGATCATCAACCGCGCGGCCGCAAGGCAAGTTCGCGACCGATTGAAACCGACCGACAACATCCCTCAAGAATCGGTGCCGATGGCGTAGTGTCACGATTTCTGAAACACCGCCATCTGCGTCGGCGTGCCGTAGTCTGCGTGTTCGGGGCCGATGCCTTGGAAAGTCACGGTGTAGCCGAAGCGGGTGGCGATGGTGACGGCCCAGGTTTGGAACTCGTTGCGGGTCCATTCGAAGCGGTGGTCGGCGTGCCGAAATTCCCCCGCAGGCAGCGTTTCCCAAACGGCGTTGTATTCCGCGTTCGGCGTCGTGAGCACGATCGTTCGCGGTTTGGCGAACTCGAATAATACGCGTTCGAAGGCTTTCAAGCGAGGGGGATCGAGGTGTTCGATGACCTCGACGACGCTCGCCGCATCGTATCCCTCGAGCCGCTTGTCGCGGTACATCAACGAGCCGTGAAGCAGTTTGATTCGGCTCGCCTGAATGTCGGATAACTGCTCCAGTTTCAAGCGTGCCGATGCGATCTCCAGACAGCGCACCGAGACATCCAGCCCGACGATTTCCGTGAACTGCTTCTCTTTCATCAGTCGGCGAAGCAACTTGCCCTCGCCGCAACCGAGGTCGAGCACTCGCATCGCCCCACTCGACTTGATCGCCTCGAAGACCGCCATCAACCGTTGATCGTTCAGCCGCGGCGTAGCATTCCCTTCATCCTTCACCTCTCCCGCTTCTTCTTTCATCCCTTCGCCTTCATCCTTCATCCCTTCGGCGTCATCTCTCAAAAGCTGGTAGATTGCGGAGCGGTAAAGGCTCTGCTGAAAACGAAGATAACGGCGAACAATTTCGTCTTTCTCGGGGTGTTTTGCCAGCCAGCCTTCGCCTTTCCGCAGCAGATTCTGAATCTCTTGTTCGCCGACGTAGTAATGTTTGCGGGCGTCGAAGACAGGGACGAGCACGTAGAGGTGCGTGAGCAAATCGCTCAGCGTCGTTGTCTTTCGCACCGTTACCGAAAAGTACGGGCTGTCGCCCCAGTCCGGGTATCTTTCGTCGAGCGGATATCGAACGACTTCGACATCGTAACCCAACGGCTCAAACATCGCGCGCAAGACGCGCTCACCGCCACGCACGGAGAGCACATCGAGATTCGCGGTCAGCGGTATCGGCGTGCTCGCCAACTCGGGGCGGTCTTTGCAACGGCCCTGAAGTGCGGAGCCGAAGACTTGCGCAATCGCCACGCTGAGGAACGAGGAAGCCACGTAAGGTCGGTCGTTGACATACTGCGCGAGCAGGAAATTCTGATCGGGATTCTTGCCGCGAACCATACCTACCGCATCGACATCGAGCAACAGGCAAGCCGAACAGCGATCCGCACCCACCTCGGGATAATAGACGTGTGCCTTACCGAAACTGAGTTCGAACGACTGGAACCGGTCCGTATGTTTATGCAACAAATACCCGAGTTCGTTCGCAGGCGAGTGAGTCGATGTGATCGTTAGCAGCATGTTTCTCTCGCCTCACTCGCACGTTTCATTTTCAGGAACGACACCGCTAGAGTACACAGGTTCATGCCAAACGCGATCTCCTTTCGTGGCCAGTTACAGTTCCACGGGGGTCACGATGCCCGTCGAAAGATCGTAAACGCCACCCGCTACGACGAGCTTTTGCTCGCGGATTCGCATGGCGATCACGGGAGATGCTTCGCTAAGCAGAATCGCCTGCGCCTTCACATTCTCACGGATCGCCTCGGCGACGTTGCCTTTTGCGATCTTGACGGCGGGCCGTAAATGCTGGAACAGCGCGCTGATTTGGCCCGGTACGGCATCGCCTTTGACTGCGGCGGCGACGGCACCGCAATTCGTGTGGCCCAGAACGTACAGCACTTTTGCGCCGAGTACGTGCGTGCCGAACTCCAGGCTGCCGATGCACTCCGGCGTGGTCACGTTGCCGGCGATGCGGGTCACGAAGAGATCGCCGAAGCCTTGGTCGAACAAAATTTCGATCGGCACCCGACTGTCGGCACACCCGAGGAATGCTGCGAACGGCTTCTGGGCAGGAGCGATTTCTTTCAGTCGTTTGAGGTCGCGATGCGGTGCATCGGGCTTGCCAGCCGCGAAACGCTTGTTGCCCGCATACAGCAACGCCAACGCATCGCTCGGGGTCATGTCTTGCGCACGCGGATTTTCCGCGCGAGCAGTCGCTGGGAGAATGAGGCCGCCCAACGTAGCGAGCAAGCCACGTCGGGTCAGTGCTTGCGTTGGCGGAGGGGACGGTAGGGTATCGCACATGATGTCATTTCCTTCGTTCAGAAACGGGGGTTTCGAATGCTCATTCGCCGAACCAGCGAGCGATTTCGAAATACAGCGGAATGCCGATCAGGATGTTGAATGGGAAGGTAATCCCCAGCGCGCAGGTGAGCGAGAACGTGGGGTTCGCTTCGGGTAAAGTCAGCCGAACCGCCGGGGGTGCGGCGATGTACGAGGCACTCGCGGCCATCGCGCCGAGGACGGCCGCGCCGCCCACCGATAACCCGGAGAGATGCCCGAGCCAGACACCGAGCGTACCGTGCAATACCGGAACGATCACCGCAAACGCGAGCAATCGCGGGCCGACCGAACGCAGATCGTGCAACCGCTCGCCGGCGAGTGCGCCCATGTGTAACAGAAACAAGCAAAGGCTGCCGCGGAATATCGGCCCCTTTGTGTCGTAAAACAGCGCGACATCCGCCCAGTTTTTCTCACCCGTCACGCAACCGACGATCAGCCCGCCGACCAACAACAACAGACCGCGGGAGGTAAACACCTCATGCAGTGCCGCAGAAAGTTTGCGTCCGCCACCGGATGTCATCAGGCCAATTGCGAGTGCGATGTTGATCCCTGGGCTTTCCAGCACCGTGACCAATGTGGACATAAACCCCTCGGCCGGTTGGCCCTGTGCGGCCACGAACGACTGGGCGGCAATGAATGTCACGGCCGATACCGAACCGTAGTGGGCCGCCACACCTGCTGAATCGGCGGTACCCAAGCGGCAACATTTTCGCAAAATCAGGTACGCGGTGATCGGCGTGAGGCAGCCGAGAAGTAACGTCGCAGCAGCCGGTTTTGTGACTTCGGCAATCGATGCGTGCGACAGTTCGATTCCACCCTTCAAGCCAATCGCGAAGAGCAAGTAGGCCGCAATCAGCCCGAACGCATCTTTCGGGAGCGTGAGGTCGCCTTTAATAATCCTCGCCGTTAGACCGAGTACGAACGCCAGGACGGCGGGAGACAACAGGTTGCCGATGAGGGCGTTATTTGCGGACATGGGGCGTCGATACCTCGTGCGAGAAACGAAAAAAGGCAGTACAAACACTCACCAATGTGAGTGTTTGTACTGCCTATGTCCCGCCCAACGGGTCACGTTGGATGAGCGTTTAGATTTTAATCCAATCTTGCAGCACAGCCAACGAAGTTCGCCTGCCAGCTACCTGATGTCGTTCGTGGTTTAGAATTCTCGCGGTGGGAGTCAACCGTCCGCATCGCTTTTCGTGGTGGGTTTGCGTTCGAGAACCAGCACAATCACACTCTCGCCGGTGCGCGTGCTGATGTCCGAATGCAAGCTGATAACTCCGACGCCCAGTATGGCTTTCACCAAGTCCTGAAGCAACTCGCGACCATGTTCGAGGAGTTCGGTGCGCATTCGTTTAATCAAATCGCGACCGCGATTCGGATCGCTGACTTCCGCGAGTTGCTGCTCGGCGGGCGTCATAACGCCTTTGAGCCGCACGAGGACCATGTCGTCGATGAGGTACGTGCGAACTTCTTTCGGGCCTTTGCCCATGAATTCGCGTTTGAAGCGGATGACCGCATTGCTGATCTCCGCTTCGAGTTCCCCTCGCGTTTTCAACGGCAGATCCTCAAACGAAAAAACGTCGCAAGGTGTTATCCTTGCGACGTTTACAAGAGCCACCTCAGGGATTTGAACCCTGGACCCCGGCTTTACGAAAGCCGTGCTCTACCGCTGAGCTAAGGCGGCGAATCTCGTCAGGTAGAAAGGATACACTTACCTGTGAGAACGACAAGTCCAACCTGTTGAAGGTTCACATCCGCACGACGATCTTCCCCGCAAGCGTGCCGGCTTTGCCGATGGTGTTCTCCTCTTGCAAGCGATGTGCGGCGGCAGCCTCGCTTAAAGGAAATTCGCGCGCGATCGGCGTACGGAGCGTGCCCGATGCGAGCCAGTGGTTGATGTCGTTCGCGCAAATTTGCTGCTCTTCCGCGGAAAAGTTGAACATCGCGAAGCCGATCATCATCAGCCCTTTGACGTAAAACGCGCCGTTCGGCAACGCGGGGCGGGCGGCGCGGCCGGCCATCACGATAATGCGGCCACGTTGCGCCATTAGCTCGATCGTGCGGTCG
>JANXNT010001344.1 GCA_025353985.1 Limnoglobus sp. | reverse complement strand
CCATCAAGAGAGTTGGGATCCAAAACCAAACGCCCCGATCGAATATCGCGGCGACATGACGCAGATTCAGACGAAACTCGAAGGCGTGCTCTTCAGCGAAAGTATGAAGCAGACCGCTGCGATTGCGGACAAAATCACCGTCGCCCGAGCCATGACGCACGGCGAAGCCGCCCACGAACGCGGTACCCACAACATGTTCACGGGGTATCGCCCCAGCCCGGCCATTACCTTCCCCAGTATGGGTAGCGTGGTTAGCCACGAACTCGGTGTCCGGAACAACCTGCCACCGTACGTCGCTGTGCCGAACGTCGTCACGAACTACGCACAGAGCGGTTACCTTTCGAGCAGCTACAGCCCGTTCGCACTCGGTAGCGATCCGGCGAACGGCGGCTTCAAGGTCCAAGACCTGCAACTGCCCGGTGGCGTGACACCCGAGCGTTTCGATGGCCGCCGATCGATGCTCGAAGCGGTCAACGAGCACTTCGCGAAGAAAGAAAAGTCCGACAATCTCGCGGCGATGGATACGTTCTATCAGCGTGCCTACGGCCTGATTTCGAGCGACAAGGCCCGTGCCGCGTTCGACATCAATCAAGAAACGCCGAAACTTCGCGACGAATACGGCCGAAATGCGGCTGGTCAGCGATTCCTGATGGCACGTCGCCTCGTCGAAGCGGGCGTGCGGTTCGTCACGGTTCACTATTCGGGTTGGGATTATCACAACCAGATCACCGCGAACATGCGTGCGAATCTGCCTGCGTTCGACCAAGCGTTTGCCCGCCTGATTCGCGACCTCGAAGAACGTGGAATGCTCGACAAAACGCTCGTGATGGTGAGCAGTGAGTTCGGTCGTACGCCGAAGATCAACACGAATGCGGGCCGCGATCACTGGCCGAAAGTGTTCAGCGTCGCACTCGCGGGTGGCGGTATCAAGAAGGGTTCGATTTACGGCAAGTCCGATGCGACCGCCAGCGAACCCGACGAAGACGCGCTAACTGTTGAGGATTTGGCACACACCGTTTACCACTGCATGGGTATCAACGCCGAGAAGAAGCTGATGTCCCCCGGCGATCGGCCGATCGACATCGTTCGCGAAGGCCACACGCGAAAAGAACTCTTGGCGTAAATGTCCGAACTTACCCGGCCGCGTGAACGAACGATGAGCGTATGCTCCTCCTCGCAACGCGGCCGATTCATTTGAGGCACCACCCATGCACCACACCCTCCGAATCCTGCTCGCATTCTGCCTCCTTTGTGGCAGTATCGATACGGCATGCGCCATCGATCCGCACCTGAACAGCATCAATCCGTACGGTGCCCAGCGTGGCACGACGGCGACGTTGTTGCTCAACGGTTCGAACGTCAACGATGCGCCGGAACTGCTCGTGTACTATCCGGGTATTACGGTCGCAAAGCTCGAAGTGATGAGCAAAGACCAACTGCGTGCAACGCTGACAATCGCAGCTGATTGTCGGTTGGGCGAGCATGGGTTTCGCGTGCGCACTGCATCGGGGATCTCCGAATTTCGTACGCTTTGGATCGGTGCGTTACCGGTTGTACAGGAGAAAGAGCCGAACAGCGAGTTTATCCTTCCGCAGCCGATCGCGATTAACACGACTGTCCAAGGGTTAATCACGTCCGAAGACGTCGATTACTATGTGGTCGAATGCAAAAAAGGGCAGCGTCTATCCGTAGAAGTCGAAGGGATGCGTCTCGGTATCGGCTTCTTCGACCCATACGTGGCGATTCTCAACGACAAGCGTTTCGAGTTGGCGTTCGGCGACGATTCGCCCATGTACACGCAAGACTGTGGCTGTTCGGTCATCGTTCCCGCCGACGGCAAATACACGGTGATGGTCCGCGACAGTGCTTACACGGGATCGGGTTTCTACCAATTGCACGTCGGTAATTTCCCTCGCCCCACGGCCGTTGTGCCATCGGGCGGCAAGCCCGGCGAGGAACTCGAAGTCCGCTTCATCGGCGACCCGAGTGGCGAAATTAAGCAGAAAATCAAGCTACCGGCAACGGGCAGCGACTTATTCCGCGTGCATTGCACCACACCAGAAGGTATCAACCCGTCAGGCATGAAGTTCCGGGTGATCGATGTGCCGAATGTGAGTGAAGTCGCGAATGCGAACACGGCCGCTACGGCGCTAGTCGGTGCGGCTCCGGGTGCGTTTAACGGTATCGTTTCGACAGCGGGCGAAACCGACCACATGAAATTTGCAGCGAAAAAGGGCCAAGTCTACGACTTCCATTGCTACGCGCGTCGCCTCGGCTCGGCACTCGACCCCGTCATGCACTTGAGCCACTGGACGAACAACGCATTGGGGACTTACCTCGCCGGCAACGACGATGCGATTGGTCCAGACAGCTACTTTCGCTTCACGATTCCACAAGACGGTGAATACGTTTTGTGGGTACACGACCACCTGAAAAAGGGCGGGTTCGACTACTTTTACCGTGTCGAAATCACCGTGCCTGCCGCCTCGACATCGACGGGCATTCCGAAAGTGGACGGGAACAACTTCTCGAACCAAGATCGCCAAGTGATCAGCGTGCCGCGCGGCAATCGCTTCGCAACGATCGTGCAAGCGAACCGCGTCGACTGGGGCGGGCTGGTGACGATCGCATTCGACAAACTGCCACCCGGCGTGATCGCGACCGCCGACAATGTCGATCCCGGTCAAGCCGTTGTACCAGTCGTATTCGAAGCGAAAGCCGATGCCCCACTCGGTGGCACACTCAGCGATTTCCAGGCGAAACCGACCGATCCGAAAGTGGTTGCGACCACGCGTACCGCGCTCGATGTCAACTTTAATATTGGCGGAAATAACTTACCGTACCACAAGCATTACACGGATCGAATCGCGGTTGCAGTCACCGATATCGCGCCGTTTAGCATCGATGTCGTCGAGCCGAAATCGCCATTGGTTCAGAACGGCTCGATGTATCTGAAAGTCATCGCGAAACGGGCACCGACGTTCAAAGGTGCGATTACGGTTTACCCGTTGTTCACGCCGCCTGGCACCGGAATTGCGGGTCAGACAGTCATCGCCGAAGGGGCAACGGAGGCACTCGTTTATACTAACGCCGCACCGAATGCCGCGCCGCGAAAGTGGAAGACCGCGTTCATCGCCGTTGCGACCGCAACCGGCGGTCCGACACCGAAACCAAACGACCCGACCACTGCCGCAAGTAGTGGCCCGTTGTGGGTGTCATCGCAGTTGTTTACGATGGAGATTGCTCCTCCGTTCGTGGTATTCGCACAAGATCGATCCGCTGCCGAACAGGGGCAAAAGACGCAGATCGTCTGCAAAGTCACGACGACCACGCCGTTCGAGGGCAAAGCGAAAGCGACGATTGTCGGCCTGCCTGCGAAGGTCGTTGCCACAGCGATCGAGTTCACGAAAGATCAGAAGGAAATCGTCTTCGATTTGACGACCGACAAAACTAGCCCCGCCGGGAAGCACGGCACTTACATTCAAGTGGAGATCGTCCACAACGGCGAGAAACTGTACCACGCGGTTGGCGGCAACGAACTGCGGATCGATGTGCCACTGCCGCCGAAAGTCGTAGCCGTGGCCGTCGCACCGCCGAAACCGGCAGTTCCCGTACCGGCAACAGTCGTCGCCGTTGCCCCGCCGATGGCAAAACGGCTCACCCGCCTCGAACAACTACGGCTCGAACAAGAAGACCGCGAAAAAGCCCTGAAAGCCGGTCAGCCCGCACCCGTGCCGCCACCCGCCGTCGTGCCCAAGAAGTAAACCCGAATGATCGCGTCGAAACAACCGGACTTACCACGCATGAGGAACTACAACATGCGACTTGCCATTACGATAATCGCGTTTGCCGTAGCAGTCTCCTCTGCTATTGCTCAGGCTCCAGCACTTGGAGCGAAGCCCGTCGCGCCCGCTGTCGCTCCGGCAGCCGTCGCACCCGTGGTCGCTACTGCGCCGCCCGCTGTTTTGGGCGTAAAGGTTGCGGTTTACCCACCCGATATCAACCTCGAAACGTCGCGCGACAAGCAGACGTTCGTCGTCCAAGTGACGGAGTTATCGGGCATCACGCGGGATGTCACAGAACAAGCACAGATCACGTTCGCGAACCCCGCACTCGTCAAACGCGATAACTTCACGATCACCCCCGTCGCCGATGGCGTTACCGAGATGATCGTGGTGTTCGCTGGTCAGACGGTGAAAGTGCCGGTGAAAGTCGTAAGTGCGGCCGCTGATCGCCCGATCTCGTTCAAGCTCGATGTGATGCCGGTGTTTCTGCGGACGGGTTGCAATGTCGGCGGTTGCCACGGGGCCGCACGCGGTAAGGATGGCTTCCGCTTGTCCCTGTTCGGCTTCGACCCCGATGGCGACCACTTTCGCCTCACTCGCGAAATGAACGGGCGACGCATCAACCTCGCGATCCCTGCGGAGTCGATGCTCGTCGAAAAATCGACGGGTAAAGTGCCGCACACCGGCGGCAAGAAGATGTCCGAGGGCGATGAATATTACAACGCCTTCGTTCGCTGGCTCGAAGCCGATGCCCCACTCGACCTGCCCTCCGTGGCCGCTCCGGTCAGTATGGAAGTGTTCCCGCCCGGTGGCGTGCTCGATGGCAAGGGCGAAAAGCAACGCGTCGTCGTGCGTGCGAAATACACCGATGGCACGGACCGCGATGTCACCTCGCTGGCGTTGTTCCTCAGCAACAACGATAATGCCGCGAAGATCGATGGCACCGGCAACGTGTTGGCCGGCGAACGCGGTGAAGCGTTCATCATGGCTCGCTTCGCGACGTTCACGATCGGCGTGCCGTTCATCACGTTGCCGAAGGGGATGCAGTTCGCGTTTCCGAATGTGCCCGAAAACAATTACATCGACACGCTAGTGAATGCGAAGCTGAAAAAACTGCGTATCGAACCGTCCGAATTGTGCGACGATGCGACGTTCGTTCGCCGTCTGTTCGTCGATGTCACGGGTGTCGTGCCCTCGCCCGAAGAGTACGCGAAGTTCATGGTCAGCACGTTGCCGAACAAGCGGGAACTGCTCGTCGATGAACTGCTCGACCGCAAAGAGTTTGCCGAACTTTGGGTATTGAAGTGGTCCGAACTGCTTCAGATCCGTTCCGGTGGCATCACGCAGGTCAGCCCGAAATCGATGCTGCTTTACTACACGTGGCTGCAAGACAAGATCGCCCGCAACGTGCCGACGAACGAATGGGTGAAGGAACTCCTCGGCGCGAGTGGCGGCACGTTCAAAAGCCCCGCAACGAACTACTACCAAATCGAAACGGACATCGTCAAAGTTACGGAGAACGTGGCCCAGGTATTCATGGGAATGCGTATCCAGTGTGCGCAGTGCCACAACCATCCGTTCGACCGTTGGACGATGAACGACTACTACGGTTTTGCCTCGTTCTTCAGCCAAGTCGGGCGCAAAGGGGCCGACGACCCGCGCGAGTTGATCGTCTTCAACGCGGGTGGTGGCGAAGTGAATCACCCGCTGTACGCCCGTCCGATGAAGCCGAAGTTCCTCGGTGGCGCAGAGCCGGATGTCGCGGGGAAAGATCGCCGTGCGGTACTCGCCGAGTGGCTAGCGTCGCCGGAGAATCCGTACTTCGCGAAGAACCTTGCGAACATCGTCTGGGGGCATTTCCTCGGCCAAGGCATCATCAACGAAGTCGATGACGTGCGGATCAGCAACCCCGCGAGCAACCAGGAACTCCTCGACGAACTCGGCAAGAAATTCACGGGATACAAGTACGACTTCAAGAAACTTGTCGGCGACATTTGTAAGAGCCGAACGTACCAACTGAGCACGCAAGCGACCAAGACAAACGAAGGCAATACCCGCAACTTCGCACGTGGAGCCGTCCGCCGAATTCGCGCGGAAACGCTGCTCGACTGCATCAGCCAAGTCACAGATACGAAGAACAAGTTCCCCGGCTTACCATCGGGTGCGCGGGCCGTACAGATCGCCGATGGCGGTACGAGCACGTACTTCCTGACTACGTTCGGCCGCGCGACACGGGATACCGTGTGTGCGTGCGAAGTGCGACTCGAACCAACGCTATCGCAGAGTTTGCACCTGATGAACGGCGACACCGTTAGCCCGAAAATCATCCAAGGCGGCCTCGTGGCGAAGATGCTGCAAGAGAAGAAATCGAACGGGCAGATCATCGAAACGATCTACGTCCGCTGCCTGTGTCGGCAACCGACCGCTGCCGAGCGTGCGAACCTCGAAGCGATGATCGCCAATGGGAAGAACCAGCAAGCCGCCCTCGAAGACGTCTTCTGGGCAGTGCTGAACACCCGCGAGTTTATGTTCAACCACTAGAAATTGTCATCTGGATTCTTCACCGTCGAGGCTAACATGTTCCGATACTGCTTGCCGATTGTGCTGCTGATACCCACGTTGGCTTTCGCCGATGCGAAGAAGCCGACGTTCGACGAAGACGTGATGCCGATCTTGAAGCAGTCGTGCATCAATTGCCATAGCAACGACAAGCAAAAGGGCGGGCTGAACATGGCCACGTTCGCCGCCACGATGCAGGGCGGTTCGTCGGGCGTTGTCGTCGCTGCGGGTAACCCCGATAAGTCGCGACTATTCACGATGTCGGCGCACAAAGAAGAACCGGTGATGCCGCCGAGCAAGCAGAAGATTCCCGATGCGCAAATCGAAGTGTTGCGATTGTGGGTCGAGCAAGGCGCACGCGAGAACCTCGGTAGCAAGGTCATTGCGGTCAAACCGAAGACGGACATCGGCCTGAAGTCCATCGTGAAAGGCCGCCCCGAAGGCCCGCCACCGATGCCTGCCGCAGGTAAACTGAAGACCGAACCGATCGTGGTGGCACGCCGCCCTGGTGCGGTTCTCGCGCTGGCAGCGTCGCCGTGGGCACCGCTGCTCGCCATCGGTGGGCAGAAGCAAATCACGTTGGTGAACTCAGACACGGGCGACACGGTTGGCCACATTCCGTTCGAACACGGGCAGATCAACGACCTCAAGTTTTCCCGCAACGGTCGGCTGTTGATTGCCGCCGGTGGGCGTGGCGGTCAGTACGGCAAGGCCGTGCTTTATAACGTCGAAACGGGCGAGAAGATCACCGAAGTTGGTATCGAAACCGATGCGATCCTGGCCGCAGACATCAGTGCCGATCAAACTCAGATCGCTGTGGGCAGTTCCTCGAAACTGATCCGCATTTACAGCACTGCCGATGGTTCGGTGTTGCGGGAAATCAAGAAGCACACCGATTGGATCTGCGCCGTCGAGTTCTCGCCCGATGGCGTGTTACTCGCAACGGGTGACCGCAACGGCGGGCTGTTCGTTTGGGAATCGTACACGGGGCGCGAGTACTTCAGCCTGCGTGGGCATACCGCGATGATTACCGATGTCTCATGGCGCGACGATTCCAATTCGCTGGCGTCGTCGAGCGAAGACACGACGATTAAAACGTGGGAGATGGAGAACGGGAATCTCACGAAGAGTTGGGCCGCGCACCCAGGCGGAGCGGCCAGCGTGCGATTCAGCCACGATAGTCGATTGGTATCGACGGGTCGCGATAAGATCACGAAACTCTGGGACCAAAACGGCGGGTTACAGCGTCAGTTCGAGGCATTCGCCGATCTCGGTTTACGCGTGGCGATCGCGCACGATAACGCCAAGGTATTCGCAGGCGATTGGGCGGGTATCGTGAAGGGCTGGATCGCGGTCGATGGCCGAACATACATCGTTGCCGACACGAACCCGAAGACCGTTGCCGAACAAATCGTGTTGGCCCAGCAGGCATTAACTGCCAGCGAAGCGAAGCTGGCGCAAACGAACGCCGCACTTGCGGCCGCCAAAGTGAACACCGATAAAGCGAACGCGGAACTCGCACTGTTCCAGAAAGCGATCGTCGACCTCACCGCCGCCGCTGCCGCTGCGAAGGTGGCATCCGATGCCGCAGTGGCCGCCGCTGCCGTTGCCACGAACGCGACTCTTACCGCGCAGGCCATCGTGGTAGCGAAGACGGCGGGTGCGACAGTGTTTCAGGAAGCCGCCGCGAAGTTGCTCGATGCATCCAACAAGAATTCAGCCAACGCCGAGTTGAAGATTCAAGCGAAGAAGGCCGCCGACATCGCGAAAGTCGCCGCCGACGAACTCGCCGCTGCGAACAAGCTTCTCGTCGACACGACGGTCGCACAGAAAGTCGCGACAGACAAAGTACCCGTGGCCGCCAAGGCCATCGTCGATGCCGCTGCGAAAGTGCCCGTTGCACAGGCCGCGTTGGTCGCGCAACAAGCGGCACGCAAGCCAGTATTCGATGCGTTCAACGCGGCACAAGTCGTCGTTACCGCCGCCACCGCCGAAGTCGTCGCTGCAAAAGCCAAGCTCGACAAGCTCAAACCGCCCGTCGTCGTTGCAGCACCTGCACCAGTTCCCGCTCCATCGAAACCTGCTGTTGTCGCGGCTCCGGTGCCCGTTCCGGCAGCCGCTCCACCGAAACCTGCGGTTGTACCCGCTCCGGCAACTGCGCCCGTTCCGCCGAAGAAGTGAGTTCCAGATGCTTCGCACGCTCGCATTGTTCTTTCTCGCTTTCGCTTGTTCCACAACGATGGCCGATGAGAAGCTGAAGGGCATCGCGTGTCGTTCGGTTCATCTCGGTTACGACGCGCCCAAAGGCACCGCGTTTTACAATGAAATGACCATCGACACCTCTGCCGATGGCACGTACTTTATGGCGTGCGGTTGGAACAAAGGTTACTTCGGCATTCAGGAACTCGCGAACGGCAAAAAGCTCGTGATCTTCTCGGTGTGGGATCCGAACTCCGGCGAAGACCCGAAGAAAGTGACCGACGAAAAACGAGTGAAGATGCTGCACAAGGACGATGCCGTCCGCGTCGGTCGTTTCGGCAACGAAGGCACAGGCGGGCAGTCGTTCCTCGATTTCGATTGGAAAATCGGCACCACCTATCGCTTCCTCGTTACCAGCACGCCAGACGACTCCGAACGCACCGCGTTCGCGGGCTATTTTTATCAGCACGAAAAGAAAGCGTGGACGCACCTTGTCACGTTCTCCACGATCGCCGGTGGCAAACCGCTCTCGGGGTATTACTCGTTCGTCGAAGACTTTCGACGCAACAGAATCTCGACGACGAAAGTCCGCAAAGCACACTTCGGCAACGGCTGGGTGAAGGCCGAAGGCGGCGAGTGGAAAGCGATTACCAAGTCGCGGTTCACTGCCGATGCGAACCCCGTCATGAACATCGACGCCGGCGGCGACGAGGCGGGTTTCTACCTCATCACCGGCGGCGACACGCAAGACACGACGACGAAGCTCAAGGAATCGATTGAGCGAAAGAACGGCTCAAAGAAGCCACCCGCCGATCTGCCGAAGTTCGACGCGAAGAAGTGATCGGCAAACGATATACTTTCCATATGACTCGCCCAATCCTATCGCTGCTGCTGTTCGCCATCGCTTGGCCTGCTTCGGCGCACCCGTTTCCGAACTTGCGTTGCGACCGCACGGTACACGTGCGAATCTCGGCGGTTGGCACGGTCGTGAAGTACACCGTCGAATGCAACGCGATGACGATGATGATCGACGGCAACACGTTCCTCTTGGCAAGCGACACCGCAAACGTCAAAAGCATCCGCAGCGATTACGTGCCGGTTTACGCGAAGAAAAAAGCGGCGTACCTCGCCGATGAACTGATCGCGACTTTGGATGACAAAGCGTTGAAGTTCCGGCTCGATAAGCCGGTCGAGATCGAGTTCGAGGGCGACAATCACATTCGGCTTCGCTATCAGTTTCGTGCGGACATTTCACCACTGCCGGGGGTGCGGGCGAAGTTTCGCTTTGAAGATCTCAACTACGACGGTCAGCCGGGGAAGATCGCGTTGACGTGCGATGCCGAACCCGGTTTGACGGTACATGATCTCGAAGAACCCGGTGGTCTGCGCGGGAAATCGCAGCTCGATTTGAAGCCCGGCGAAGAGCGTAAACTCCGCACGGCCTCCGCGATTATCGAAGCACCTGTCACCGCAAAACCCGTTGCAATTGCAGTACCCGAAACGATTGGCGAACCGGTCATCGTCGGCGGCGAGAAGCCTGGCCTCGTTGCGGATTTGCTCGATCGTGGCCTGACGGCGCTGTTCGATTCGAACTCCGGTGTCGGCGTGTTGTTGCTCGCGGCGTTCGTCTTCGGCATGGGGCACGCCTTCACGCCGGGGCACGGCAAGACGCTGGTCGCGGCATACCTCGTCGGCGAGCGCGGTACGATGCCACACGCGCTCGTTTTGGGCATCACGACGACGCTCGCACACACCGGTTCGGTGATCGGCGTCGCGTGCATCCTCTGGTGGTGCTACCGCGATGGCGTACCCGAAACGGCACAGGGTTGGCTCCAGTTCGCGGGGGGAATGCTGATCCTGCTCGCAGGCATGTGGTTGCTGTCGCGGCGCATTCGCGGCAAAGCCGATCACGTACACTTCGGTGCGGGGCACCACCATCACGGCCCCGATTGCGATCACACGCACGACCCGGAACCTGCTCCCAAATCGTTCGGCTGGTTGCGGGTAATTCTCCTCGGCCTCGGCGGCGGGCTGATTCCGTGCTGGGATGCGGTGATGCTGTTGTTCGTGGCGATCTCCGCAGGTCGGTTAGCGTTTGCGGTGCCGCTGCTCATCGCGTTTAGCCTCGGGTTGGCCGTCGTGTTGGTGGCGCTCGGCGTTGGGGTCGTGCTGGCGCATCGGGCGGGTGCGACGAAGTTCGCCGAACGGCGTTGGTTCCAACTGTTGCCGGTTTTCAGTGCGGCCCTACTCATGGTCATGGGGTTGTGGCTTGCGCGGGAAGGCGTACAACGCCTCATCGCCGGTGCGACGGAACGCGACACTCCCGCCCGTAAAGGCTGAAATCGTATGCGCGTCGTCGAACTCTCGGCTCATCACGTCCGCATTCCGCTCCGCAAGCCGATCAAGCACGCATCGCATTCCCGCACGGAAACCGACAATCTCGTCGTGCGTTGCGTCCTCGGCGACGGCACGATCGGTTACGGAGAAGGCGTCCCACGCGATTACGTGACCGGCGAGACGATCGACAGCGCAATGTCGCTCGTTCAGCAAAGCGACCTCGCACGCCAACTGCAACCGGTGCAAAACTTTGCCGAAGCAATCGATCTCGCCGAACGATTTCACCTGAACGACGTCCCCGGCGACGACCGGCGTTGCCAGGGGAATGCGGCTCGATGTGCCGTGGAACTGGCGATCCTCGATGCCTACGGCCGATGTTTCGGCGAACCGCTGATGCACGTCACGAAGCTGTTGGCACCGGAACTTTACGAGCCGAAAGAACGGGTGCAGTATAGCGGGGCGATCCTGTCCGCGAAGGGCTGGAAGGCACGGGTATTATCGTGGGGAATGCGGTTTTATGGCTTCCATCAAGTCAAAGTGAAAGTCGGAATCGCTGGGCAAGATGACGCGAAACGGCTGGCGATCATCCGCAGTCGCGTCGGGAAAGCGATGGATCTTCGCGTTGATGCGAACGAAGCGTGGACTGCCGAAGACGCGGTTGCGAAGATTCACGCACTCGAAGCGTTCGGCATCACCAGCGTCGAGCAACCGATCCCGCACGAGGCCGTCGAAGCACTGACCGCGATTCGCAAACAGATTCGCACGCCGATCATGCTCGATGAATCGCTGTGTGGCGAAGTCGATGCCGAACGGGCGATTCGCGGCGGCTGGTGCGATCTGTTCAACATCCGGCTCTCGAAGTGTGGCGGGTTCATCCCGAGTCTGCGTTTGGCGCAGCTGGCGGTGCGCAATGGCCTAGGCTATCAACTCGGCTGCCAGGTCGGTGAGACGGCGATTTTATCGGCGGCGGGGCGGCAGTTCGCCAGCAGTGTGAAGGGCATTCGCTACCTCGAAGGTTCGTACGATCGGCACCTCGTTCGCGAAACACTCAGTCACGAAGACATCACGTTTCGCCGTGGCGGTTGGGCACCGATGCTC
>JANXNT010001333.1 GCA_025353985.1 Limnoglobus sp. | reverse complement strand
ACGGACGACAAGAAGGAACGCAGTCTGGCCGAATTGGTGAAGCGGAAAGGCGGACGGATGACGCCACGGAACTTGCAACGAACGAACAACCCGAAGTACCCCACGAGCGAAGTCTGCGAAGCCGCACTCGATGTTCTGGTTACGTCGGGTTGGGGAGTCTGGCACGAAGAGAAAGCCGAACGTGGCGGACACACCAAGCGGGTGTTCGTGCTTCACTCGACACTCGACACTCGACCTACGATTAACACCGCGTAACCGACCGCCGTTCGACACTCGACTGTTAGGCACTTAAAACCGACTGCAAAACAAGCCGTTTTAGTCGAGTGTCGCAAGTGTCGAGTGTCGAACCCTAACGCACACGCCCACCCGAACGAGCGTCGAAGATTCGCCGAGTGTCGAGTACCAATCCTAAAAACGCACCTGACGCGCCGCATGCCGTCGGGTATGCTTCACTCGCCTTATGGTCCGAACCCGGTACCCGCGAACTGAGAAGCGCGGGCCGGGGGACGGCCACCTCTCAGAAAGGCCATCACCGTGGCTAAGCCATTCAAGCTGTTGAGTACGCGACCGCTTCCGCCGAATGCCGACATCCTCGAACACAACGGCAAGCCGCACGTTCGGATCAAGGAACGCGGACGCCCGATTCTGTGTCCGCTCACGAAAGACGCTCGAAGCTACCTTCGGCCCTCGAATCGCTGGTACTTCGAGTGCCGCGACGCGAACGGAACCATTCGCAGAGTGAAAGGCTACGCGGACCTGAAGGCAACGGAACAATTCGCCGCCGAAACCGAACGGAAGGCCGAACGTCTGCGTTGCGGGTTCACCGACCCGGCAGAAGCCCACATTCGCCGCCCGCTTGCCGAACACCTGAAGGATTACACCGCCGCGATGGAAGCGAAGGGGGGCACTGACGCCCACGTTCGCCTATCGACGGGGCGAATCGCCGCATTCCTTGCCGGTTGTGGGTTCGTTTTCGCACGCGATGCCGACGCGGGGAAGGCCGCCGAATGGCTGAACGCACTTCGGCGCGACACGGCCATCGTGGCACTACCGCCCCAAGATAGCTTCACGCCCGCCGAAACGGCCGCGCTTCTCGGTATTTCCGGGGCCGCCGTCCGATCTGCCGTCAAGCGACTCGGTTTAGCCGCAACGGGCAACGGCAAGGCCCGTACGTTCCCCTACGCCACGGTCGAAGCCCTGATTCTTCGCGCTACCAAGGGACGCGGGCCGGAAACGGTCAACCACTACGTTCGCGCCGTTCGCGGGTTCTTTCGCTGGCTCGTGAAGGCCAAGCGACTCGGTTCCAACCCGCTCGATTCCCTGACGCTCTTGAATGCGAATTCCGACGTTCGCAGAGCCAGACGCGAACTCGCCACCGAGGAACTCCGCCGGTTGTTCGTCGCCACCCGCGATAGCAAACGCACGTTTCGCGGGCTGACGGGTGCGGATCGGTACTTTCTGTATCTGACCGCAACCGGCACGGGCTTCCGTGCGAACGCTCTGGCAAACCTGACGCCTGCCGATTTCGACCTCGACGCCGACACGCCCATCGTGACGCTGGCGGCCCGCTTCAACAAGTCGCGCAAGCTGAAGGTGCAACCGTTGCCGCTGGACGTAGCCGCAACGCTCCGCGACTTTATCGCCGAGAAGCCCGACAACGAGCCGCTATGGGGCGGTACGTGGGCGAAAGACCATCGCGGGGCGGAAATGCTGCGGGTCGATCTCGAAGCCGCTGGCATCGCGTATTTCGTCGAAGGGCCGGACGGACCAGAATATGCCGACTTCCATTCGTTACGGCATTCGTACCTGACGTTGGGCGGACGTGCGGGCATCGACTTGCGGACTTTGCAAGAACTGGCAGGGCATTCGGACCCGAAACTCACCGCTCGCTACTCGCATCGCCGGTTGTACGATCTGGCCGGGGCCGTGGACAAACTGCCGAACCTCGTTCCGACGATCTCGCCAGTGGCATCGAATGCATCGGAAATCCCCCTTCGCATGACCGGTACTGACGCGGTTTCGGTTGCAGTGCCGGTTGCAGTGCCGGTTGCAGTAACAGGGGACATCGGGTTGCATCGAACTGCACTAAAGTACACTTTGGGCATCTTCGATGAAACGAGTGGCGGTTCGGCGGAAAGCCTGGAAATGAAG
>JANXNT010001322.1 GCA_025353985.1 Limnoglobus sp. | reverse complement strand
CCGATACCGCCCGAGTTTGTAACCTTGGCAACGCCATCGTAACTTTGATTCGGTTGAATTAATGGTGCCGCGAGATATTCATCGGGAATCCTGACTCCTGCCGGCGTAAGGCTAACGTATTGTCCGACAATCGGTGTTGTTCGATATTCGAGTCGCTCAAGTTGCAGTAACTTAAAAGATCTTGCCCGGTTGAACCACATAGCCGATAAACAAGATGCTTTTTGTTAGATTGTCTCGAATAAAAAACAGAAACGGTCGATTCGCAGTAAATGAGAACGGCAAGTTTTCGGAGGTAGCAATCTGTATCGCCGTTGCAGCCGAGGCCTCGCTTCCGAACTCGTCCACTTTGAGGTACGCTTGTTGGGTAACACTGCCAATTTGAAGTTCACTATTCCCGGCCATGCCTGAAAAGTCAGCTTCGTTTGTGAAAGCGTGACGCATACCCATACGGATTAATCGATCGTTTAACGGAGAAATCATATTGATCTCGAACAGGGGAATCGCTACTTTTCCACGACGCGATTTGAGTTTGTCAATTCCATTCTGTATAACAGATGTCGTTAAAAGATTTTCAGATTGCCCTTTAAATCCTTTCTGCGGCAGCATCAGTATCATAGACATGCGATTGTCTATATAGGGTAGTTCCAACCACTCGCAGTCAGCTGCAGCGTGATATTTGAACGGTGCATCTTGGGTCTGCATCATGACAACGGTAATTTTTTCAGACGGACTGATTTCAAACTGGGCCTGCTTCGTTTCACTTTTGAGGAACGGAGTCGCCCATGCACCTTTGAAATAGATTGCGTTCGTCAGCACCAGTTTGGTGTTGCCAGTCAATACTCCGGGTTTCAGCAATTCGGGTATTTTCTCGCGCGTTTGCTCGCCGACCCACTTGTTGATCGTGCCGCGGGCATTTTCCGTGTCGCCGAAGTTGACTTCTTGCAGCCCGGCACCGTAGTGCTTGCGGGTTAATTGCAAGAACTCGGGCTTGAACGGCAACCCCGTCTGTCCCCAAAGCGAATTTGCGATGTGAAACTCGGGTTTGTCCTTGCCGCCGGCGCTCTTAAGTTTGTAGGCGAGACTCGCGTGTGCGGGGTGAACTTTGTCGCCCAATTTGGCGATGCCGAGTACCTTCGCCATCTCCTCTGCGGTCTGGCCGCGTGCCCCGGCGTACGTCATCGCGAGTGCCGACGAGATGCTGTACGGCGAAAAGAAAATGTTGCCCTTCTCCGTTTCCGCAAGCTTCTTGTACAAGTCGAGCGCGAACTGATTGTTGCCCTCAACGAGTGCCGCCAAGTCCTCCGGCGGAACGTCGGGCGGCGGCGGCCCAAGGTCAATGACAGGTTCGACCGCACGCTGACAGCCAATCGTCAGCCCGAGGCCAACGAGCAACGCGACGGCAACAAACGAGATCGAATAGCGTTTCACGATGAGACTCTCTGACGTGCAATTTGCAATTGATGTCAC
>JANXNT010001320.1 GCA_025353985.1 Limnoglobus sp. | reverse complement strand
TCGGCCACCGTGAGTTTCGGTTTTCGTAATGCGCTCATCTCGAATCCTCTTACAGGTATTTTCAAGTTACCCGTCATTCGTGATGCTTCAATAGCAGCCATTCGAGTAACCAGCCGAGTAGGTTCAGCGACGTATCGCCAGTATCGCGGCCAGGGTCGAACTCGACGATCGAGACGCCGATGACTTTCTCCGACCAGATTGCTTCGAGCACGGCAAGCAGTTGCATCGGCATCAACCCGAACGGCAACGGCTGATGGACGGCGGGGCAAAACGCCGGGTCGATGACATCGACGTCGATATCGATCCAGATCTGCTTCGCGGATCCCGCTCTTTGCACGCACTCGGCGATGACGCCCGCAAGGTTCGTCGCCACCGCGGCGGCGGGGAAGACTTTCTCGTAGGTGCGGCCCACGTGTTTCGCGGATAAAAACAGATCGCGACTCCCGATGTTGACCACACGCGGCAACGGCTTCTCCGCGTGTAACAGAAAGTTGCCGTGCGACAGTTCCGACGTGCAATCGTGCAGGTTGTAAATATCGAGGTGCGCATCGAACTGAATCACGAGCGTGTCCGCGCCGAGTTCTTCGTATACCGGCAGCGCGCTCAGATGGTTGCCGCCGAGCCAGAGTAAAAAATCCTTCGCCGCAAGCGATTTCTTCACCGCCGCGCGGCCCGTGCTGCGCCAGTTGGCCACTTCTTCCAACGTCTCGAAGCCAAATTCTTTCACGCGCAGTTTGTCGCGGTATGCCGATGAACGCGTCGTGCGGCTTTCCTTTTCGCCATCGTCGACCATCTCGCGCAACACGTCGCCGAGGAGTTGCGCCCCTGCCCCGGTGCCGCCGTTGCCGAAGAGTTCGAACGGGAAAATGATCGCGTGCGTTCGCATAGTGTGGGCTTACAGTCGGGTGCCGACTGGTTCGATGGTGAACGAGAGATCCCCGGCCGTCACCGAGGCGGGCAGGCTGAGGTTAGCGCGTTCGCGGCAGGGGCTGTTATCGACGAGGAACGAGCCGTTGCAGCGGATGCCGATGCCGTCTTTCGAGCGGTAAAGAATTACGTTCGACTCCAGGCCGCGTATCGGAATGTGAACCTGCGTACCGCCGCCGAGAATGATGTTTTCGGCCATCAACAACACGCCATCGACGGCGAGCGGCAGGCGATGCCCGCTAACGAGTTCGAGCCGCGCCGTGGCACTGATCGCGACCGGTTTGCGAAAGTGAAATTGGCACGTCGCGCCGAGCGTGAAGCGATCGCCGCAGTTCAGCACGACGCGGTTCGACTGCGTGCCGTTCACTTGCACGCCCTTCGACGATTCGACGAAGTACCCTTCCCCGTCGCGCGTCAGTTCGGCGTGCATCCGCGAAACGTCGGCATAGAGCGGCACGTCGATCGGGCCGTCCGCCGTCGCTTGGCCGAACGTGACGCGGTTCGACAAACAAACGAGGTAACCACCGACGCCATCGATCCAAAGCAAAAATCGCTTCGGCAAGTTCGTACCGGCCGCCGACGGGATCATCGGTTCGGTGGGCGTCACGATCGTCGGCGCGAATGCGAACGCGGCGGCGGCACCAGCGATTGCGGCCATCGGAATTCGCGAACTGGCCGCGCCGTTGCCAACGTGGTGCAATGTGTCGGGGCGTAACGATTCCCATGCGCGAAGCTGAATCGTGCGGGCCTCGCGATGGTTCGGCGCAACCGCGATCGCGACACCTGCCCACTTCGCGGCTTCGGCCCAGTTCGTTTCGTCGGCGGCTTCCGACAGATGTGCAATCGCGGTACGAAATTGCTCGTGCCGTTCGCAAAGCGCATTCGCGAACGCATCGAGGCCCGTCGTCGGAAATGTCGTTTTGCGGTTGCGAACGGTATCGAGCGTCGATCGGGCCAAAAGGAAATCGCCGCGATCCGC
>JANXNT010001296.1 GCA_025353985.1 Limnoglobus sp. | reverse complement strand
TCGACGGTGTTCAGCCGACTGTATTCCCACGGTTGCAGATACGAACCCAGATCGCGGTCGAGCAAGTAATCATCGACGAACGTCTTGTCCTTTTTGTTCGCGATGTACGGCTTCACGACTGCGTTGAAGAACTCGGGGTCTTTCTTGCTGATGAAGAAATTCAGTTCGTGGGAAGCGAACTTCGAGTACAGCTTTCGCTTCTCCTCGATCTTCAATTTCGGCCACGTCAGTACGAACGAAAACTCGGCCACTTTGGGATCTGGCAACAGCGTCGAATAAAGCGAGTAAACTTTCGCCAAACTGTCGTAACTCTCAAATCGGCTCCCCGCGACGTCTTGCAGCGTGAACGCCTGACCGGCGGCGAGCACCGTCACTTGCTTCTGTTGCGTGAAGTGCTTCGTCGGGTCGAGGCCCGTTAGCAAGCGTAAATCGACGAAGTTTGCAGGCATTTCCGGCAAACTGATACTGCGGTACGTCGTGTTGATCGGGTCAATGGCGACGACGTGGATCATCGCGTGCGGGCCGATTTCCTTACGTTTGACAACGATCACGCCGTTCGCGTCGGGCAACAGGTTCACGACGGCGGCTGACGAATCCATTAGGAAATCGAGATTCGCGAACGCACCCGTTGGGACTGCCAGCCCACGATCTTGCATACTCTTGGCCAACGCCGGTTGCGCGGGTGCGGGCATACTGCCGGGGGCCACGCCTTTCGCGCCGAACATTTCGCCGCCGGCCGCGAGTTGTTCGCCGGTGTCCGTCGAGCGGATCGCCCACGGGTTCAACAGCAACTGCGGGCGGTCGAGCATGTTTCCCGCGTACTTTTTCATGCCGCGGCGATCGAGCACATAGCGATACTCATCGCCGATGTTGCGCCCCGTGAGATAGACCGATTCCGCGCGGCCCGGATAGACGCCACTCGGCTCGATGCCGTGGACTCGGCTGAAATCCGCGAACGGGGAAAACTCCGGATGGTAGCGCGTGGCGTAGACGTGAACGCGAGTGAACTTCGAGTGATCGGTGAGGCGGATCGTGACGTTCTCCGCGTCGGCGACGATGTCGCGAATCTGCACCGCTTTGAGTGCCGCCACTTCGAGGTGCCGCATCGCACCAAGGACATGGCCGTTCTGCAATTCACCAGCGACCACGCGGATGCGGATCTTCTCACCGCTGGTTTTCAAGTACAAATCGTAGTCGCCGGGTGCCAGTTTCCGCAGTTCGATCGTACCGTTCTGGATCGCAATTGCCTCAAATTGATCGGCGCGAATCGTGTTACCTTGAACTTCGAACAACGCGAGTTCGTCGCGTGTCGGTTCGTTCAATTTACCGAGGTATGGTACCGTAACGACATCGCCCGCCTTCGCGTGAATGAGTTGCCGATACGTGTGCCGATCCGAGAGTAACGGCCACGTATGGGATGTGCCTTCGGGGCCGCTGGCGGTGATCTGCGCGATGTCCGTCAGCGTACCCAATTGC
>JANXNT010001237.1 GCA_025353985.1 Limnoglobus sp. | reverse complement strand
CTGGCCCAGGTGCAAGGGGAGTCGCACAATAGAAGTTCTGAAACACTCAACGGGAGCTTATTCATGCGACTTGCTACTGTTCTCACCCCACATGGGCCGCGTGCGGTCATCGTTGCTGGCGATCATTACGTCGATATCCATGCGACCGATCCGGGCCTGCCGACTTGCGTCAAGCAGTTGCTGGCGGCTTCTTCGAGCGTCAAAGCGGCTGCGGCGGCGACGGTGGCCTCGCCGAATGCGGTGAAGTACGCGGCGAATTCGGTGAAACTGCTTCCGCCGGTTCCGAATCCGGGCAAGATCCTTTGCATCGGCTTGAATTACCGCGATCATGCGATCGAGGGCGGCAAGGCGATCCCCACCGAACCGGTGGTTTTCAGCAAGTTCATCAACACGCTCATCGGCCAGGGCGACCCGATCAAGCTGCCGAAAGTCGCGGAGAAAGTCGATTACGAAGCCGAGTTGGTGATCGTGATCGGCAAGACCGGCAAGCATATTCCGAACGACGAACGCGCGTTCGATTACGTCGGCGGCTACACGTGCGGGCACGATGTCTCGGCACGCGACTGGCAGTTTCGCGGCGAGGAAAAGCAGTGGATGATCGGCAAGACGTTCGACACCTTTGCCCCCATCGGGCCAGTAATCGTGACGGCTGACGAAAAGCTCGACCCGCACGATCTGCGAATTCAGCTACGGCTGAACGGCCAGACGATGCAAAATTCCTCGACGAAGGAGTTCATCTTCGGAGTACCCGCGATGCTGTCGTTCTTGTCGCAGGTGATTACGCTTGAACCGGGCGACCTGATCTTCACCGGCACGCCGCCAGGCGTCGGGATTAGCCGGAAACCGCAAGTGTTGTTGAAGGCGGGCGACGTCGTGGAAGTGGAAATCGAAGGCATCGGCACGCTGAAGAATCCGGTGGTTGCGGAGTAAACAATTCCGATCAATCGGGTAGGAAATCGCTCTTTCTACCCGGTCTCGATCCGATGATTTTGACGTGGCACCGCGTACGAGCCAGATCACGCACCGCCAGTTTTAGGGCAGGATCAACCATTTCGGCGCGACACAAATATTCTCCCCGTTTAGCCGCGCCGCGTAGGCTCTGCGGAGCGAAGCGCGGGGCGTTAACCCGTTGAAGACTTCATTCGATACGTCGTGACCGCGCTTCTCTCCGAGGAT
>JANXNT010001230.1 GCA_025353985.1 Limnoglobus sp. | reverse complement strand
CGATTGCATCTGCCCGACTTCTTCTTTTTTCACTTGAAACACTTCGATCAAATACGTCGGCAGCAGCGTGACGAGCGTGGCCCAACCGACGTTCGTGCCGAATTGCACCCCGCCGAATAGCCACATGTTTTTGCTTCTCGCGAGTTGCCCGATTTGCGACGCGAACGACCGCTCGACGATGGCTTCCTTCACGACGGAATCGGGGCGATCCGTCACGACGAACCAGAAGATCGCGGCGACGGCGATGCCGCACAGGCCGTAGAAGAGGAAAACACCACGCCAGTTGACACCCGATGGCGTGCCGAATGCGGAGGTTCCGAGCAACACAGAGCCGACGAGAAGTGCGGCGAGAGACACAGTCAAAAACGGTGCGATGGTGGCACCGATCCGACCGCCGAGTGCGACGACGCTGCTGAACCGCCCGCGTTCGCTCGGGGCTGCCCACGAACGCACCAGCCCCGCCGCCGCCGGGTACGCGCCCGCTTCAGATACGCCGAGCAACAGCCGCACGACCAACAGGCTGATGAACCCTTCGACGAAACCGGTCAGTGCCGTGACGATCGACCAACCGAGGATGCACAATGCGAGGACTTTGCGTTGGCCGAAGCGATCCGCGAGCGTACCGACGGGCACTTGAAACAGTGCATACGTGAGGAAGAACGCACCGAGCATCACGCCCTTTTCGCGATCCGATAAATTCAGGTCGGTCTGAATCGAGACGGCGAGCGTCGAGATGCAAACGCGGTCGATGTACATCCAGAGCGCAGCCACGAACGTGACACCGAGAATGGCGAAACGTCGCGGCGAAGGTTGCGGAATCATCGGCAGTCCCATCGAGGTTAGGCAGGCAGGCTTTCGGCGAAGTAGCGGATCCAGTTCCCGTGCATGATGCCCGCGATGTCGGCGACGGGGTAGCCGCGTTTTTCGAGCATTGCGGGGATTTTTTGCAGGTCGGCAATCGTGTTGAGGTCGGCGGGTGTTTGATCGTAACCGAAACCGCCGTCGAGATCGCTACCAATCCCGATCTGTTTCGCATTTCCGGCGAGTTGGCACATGTGATCGATGTTATCGACAGCCCGTTCGATCGTGACGATCGGCTTCGTGACGCAGCGAACCCAGCCTTCTTGCAGCATGATCGCATCGAACGAAATACCGACGACTCCGCCGCGTTGGAATACGGATTTCAGTTGTTCGTCGCTGAACTGACGTTGCCAGTTGCAGAACTTTCTCGCGTTCTGGTGGCTCGCGAGAATCTTGCCGCCGAAGCGGTCCGCCACTTGCCAGAACGCATTATCGGAGAGGTGCGTCATGTCGAGAATCATGCCGAGTTCTTCGATGTTTTTTAGAAGCGGCAGGGCATCGACCGCCAGCCCGACTTCGCAGCGCGTGCCACCACCATAGCGGTTCGCGCCGTAGTGCGTGATACCTACCGCACGCAGGCCGTTGTCGAACCACTCGCGGATATTATCCGGGTCGAGGACCGCATCGGCGCACTCCATACTCAGCACGAAACCGAACGGCACATCGGCCCCGCTCAGTGCCGCATCCGCATGAGCGCGAAACGCTTCGCGCGTCCGCAGCATCTTCACGTAGCCGCTCTTTTCCATCGCGCGATAGTACGCCAGGTGCGCGTGTGCCATCGCATAACAGGCTTCGGGCGAAGTCATTCCCAGCGGGTGATTGATTTGTTGTTCGAGCCGCGCAATCAGCGTCGCCACGCCGATTTTCACTTCGGCCCGCTTCAGTTCGGGGAACGACGTCGTGTTCGTCTGCCGGCCGGGATCGGTCAAACCGAGGAGTTTCTCCTGCACGCGAATATCGGCAACGGCCATGCGCATATCGCGGTTCCAGTCGACGCCATTCATCGCGAGATCGAGGTGAGCATCGAATATCAACACGGGTATTCTCCAGGATAAAATGGTTGGCACGACACCGCATTTTCGGCTCATGATACGAATCGAGACTTGATATCGATGCTTGGAAAGTGAAATTTTGAAGGTGTCGGCGTGGCTACAAAAATGCCCTCGTTTCCTTTATGAAAACGAGGGCATCGGAAGTAGCGAGGGCCGGGTTTGAACCGGCGACCCATCGCTTATGAAGCGATTGCTCTAACCACTGAGCTACCCCGCCAACACTCATCAATTTACATCCGAACTGCTAGCTGGCAAGTATCCCATCGCAGGTCGTTGGGTATCGTTCGACCGGAGCATCCCCTAATACCCGCAGCTTTCCCGATCCGAAGAGATTGCGTAGCCGAAATAGACTCGCACATCGGGCAATCATCGGCTAAACTACTAATACTGCCGAACTCTCTCACCTTCCCTCGCGGAGCTTTGCCGCAATGCGTTACGCTCTCTTCACCCTCGTGTCGTGGTTGACACTGTCGTTGGTCGGTACCACTGCGCCGCCCGTCGTGCCGCCCGATTTTGCACAACCGCAATCACCGCCGAAACCGGCTCCGTTCGCGATCAAGTGCATCGATCAGGGGCAGTTTGACCCGCGGCTCAAGGGTTACACGACACCCGAAGGCTTCAAACTCGAAATCGTGGCGAGCGATCCCGTCATCATCAATCCCGTCGGCATGACGTTTGCCCCTGATGGCACGCTGTTCGTTCTCGAATGGGCACCGGACCCGTACAGCGATGGCCGTTGGTTCGAGTTCAAGGAAACTTTCCGCTACCGCGATGGCACCACCAAGCAGGTCGCCACGATGAAGAAGTTCATCAACGACCCGTTCAAGCAACTCACTTACAACGCCGCAAAAGGCACATACGAATCGGCGAAAGTCATCATCACCGATGAACTGCCATCGACGGTGGTGTATCACGATGGCTGGCTGTACACCGCGAGCCGGGGTACCGTACGGCGTTATCGCCAGTCGTTGCCGAACGGCTTGTGGGACATGAAAGAGACCATTGCACAAGGCTTTTGTGGCTTTCACCACCACCAAGTTTCGGGCCTGACGTTCGGTAACGACGGCAAGCTCTACATCACGAG
>JANXNT010001227.1 GCA_025353985.1 Limnoglobus sp. | reverse complement strand
CAAGCTCTTTCACTAATAAACCAATTTGGAAACGGCGCTGTAAGGTTTGGCCATGAAATAGCTATAAGTCTTCCGTCCTCTGAACATCTGCTAGTTTCTTTAGCGCAAGCCTGTCGAAGACTTGAGTTTGGACGTTTGCCGGCGTCAGTCCGAGAACTACTCGCTCAGGATCTAAGGCTACTTCGTAGGTATACATCGGCACCAAATAGTGCGCTCAAACAAATCGTTAAGCAGTTTCGCGAGCGATATCCGATACAATTACTCAAACTCTAAATGTGAGCCATTATGTTTACACCGCCAGACTCAGGTATCAATCACTTAATACTTGATCAAGACTCAATTCAGCGTCGCGAGGCAATGATTGAGTCATTTGGTAAAATGCTGCTCTCATTAAGTCAACAGTGTATTGCCAGAATACAATTACTCTGTACATCAGAAGATGCCAGAAGTGGTATTGGTCGAATTGAACGTGCGCAATACGAAAAAGCAGCAAACCTTGATACTAACACCTTGTCGACTGCATTAGAGATTGCAGAATTATCAATTAACACATCTACGAGACTATTTTTGTCGTATCTTGCGCAATCCGGGCACGAAATTCACTGTGGAGAAGACCATTATATTGCATTCCGATTGTACATGGATGTAATTGATGGCACTACAGGTGAGATCATAATAAATGAGCTAATCAATCGTAACGGTGAAAAGGCGTTACCGGACTATTGGGGGAGATGGTTGAATCGTTTTGGCGCTCAAAAGTAGCTAGCTGACTTGGGCGATGTTTCATTGCGGCGGTTCGAGCGGCGGTCGTTGGTGTACGATCTGACGATTGGTGGGCACACGATTGGCACGACGTCCGAGCACCCGTTTTTCGTACGCGGCAAAGGTTGGACACCGGCAAAAGAATTGCAGCCCGGCGACGAAGTGCGGCTGCTGACACCCGGCTGGCAGCGAGTCGATTCGAACGTCGACACGGGCCGTACCGAAACCGTATACAATCTGGAGATCGAAGGCGACCACACCTACTTCGTCGGCGACCTCACCTGGGGCTGGCAGGTCTGGGCGCATAACGTTGAATGTTATCATTACACGAGTCTTGCTGGTGTAAAAGGAATGAATGCTAACAGAACTATTCTTGCAAAGATCTCTATGTACGCCGCACATGGTGTGCAAAAGGCTGTTGTATTTCTAACGCCATTAAATCCAGCTCAGCTTGCGATTAAAGGAGTAAAAGCACTTGGTATAACAAAAAACAAGGCAAAACATGTGATCCCACTTGATATTGCCAAAGACCAAATCAAAAAGATTCCTGGTGGTAAAGGCGCGTATATTTGGTACTATATTGGCAATATTCCGTTGCCCAAAAAAGGACCGTTTTCAATCCCAACTGGATTGTAGATTCTAGTCTCAAAATTCATTAAAAACCTTATTATTCAGAGCATATGACATGGAACCGACTGGACAGGACACAATTTTGTTTACATTTTATGAACCAACGGCTTTGGTTGAGTCATTAATTACATGGGTCAAGACACTCTATCCAAATTCGCAATTTGATATTGAGTCAGTGCAGACGAGTCAAAGCACAACAGAAAATGCTACCCTCTCTCAGTGTATCGATATGTTGTCGGACTCGCTCCATACAATATTGTATATTTATAGTATTCCAATTCTTCGAGAACATTTGGAGGAAAATGGATATGTTTTATTCAATGCCGAAGAGGGGCCAGCAGCACTTCATGTCCGTCACAGACACGGTATTGTTCTCCATCTAGATGGTGTTAAAGAAGTACATCGAAATGATGGCCCAGCATCCCCACCCGATCCATACGTCGCTTGGATTTGCTCGCCTGTAGTATATGAAATCACAATTGTCACTTCCGGCAACCCTAGTACGCACAACGCATCTAAGTTGCTTGTTGAGGCTGTGGTCAATATCTGCATCTCATAGACGGATATCAACTGTCTGTTCCGATTTCACCTGTACAACGAGGGCAGGATGATCGTACTTGCACGTACGGGATTGGATGCGGCCTTTTCCAACAATTCGTTCGTATTCCAATTAATGCAAGACAACGTCGTCGAGACCCTGACAAAAGTCGATCTCGGCATCGGATAACGGCGAGCAAGGTGACCGCGATCCAGACGCGGAATCTGGATCGTGCGGCCGCGCTGTTGGCACGCAGCAAGGCGTTAACCGACGCAGCGGCCGACGTGACAAAGCTGGCGACCGAACGCAATCCGCGCGGCCGAGACGGCCGCGCGGATTGCCGAACTCGATCCGGGTCACGAAGGAGCGAAGAATTGGGACAAGATGGTGATGGATTCGATTAATTCAAAGCTGGACTACATCCAATTGGTGCTGACGTTGACGAGCATGGTACCGTGGCTCGGGATCGCATCGGGCGCGGCGAACACGATCATTTCGCTGCTGCGTGGCCGGCTGCTCGATGCGGCGTTGAATCTGGTCGGGATGGTTCCGTATCTGGGAACAGCCACGAACGCAGCCAAAGCGACCCGCGCCGGGGTGGCCGTGATCGCGCGGTACAACAAGATTTTGGATGGTGTGAGACGGATTGCCACGAACATCAAGGAGATACTGAAAACGGGGAAATACGCGGGGACATTGGCCGGTCGGCTGGCGTCCCGCGGGTACGAGTTGATCTTCTGCAAAGCTTTAAATCTCGCCTGTTTCACGGCGGGCACGCCGATTGAAGGTCAGTATGGCGCGAAGCCAATCGAGTCGTATCGCAGTTATGAGGAAGTCGGCGAAGCGTGTGATTGGGTCTGGAGCCGCGACGAGTGCGACGCGGATGCGGAACCGCGATTACGCCGGGTATTGCGGACATTTATGCGACAGTCGTTGGTGCTGAATCTGCACGTTGGCGGCAAGATCATCGGCACGACTCACGAACACCCGTTCTTTGCAAAAGGAAAGGGTTGGACGAACGCGCACGCACTTCGCATCGGCGATGAAATCCGCTTGATGGACGCAGGATGGACGCGGGTCGAAGGCATCGCCGACGTCGGGCAACTGACCGCCGTGTACAACATGGAGGTCGAGGACGATCACACGTACTTCGTTGGGGGCACCGGCTGGGGTTGGGCGGTCTGGGCGCATAATTGGAGTTGCGCAGAGATAGGAACAACTGCAGAAAAAGCAGCCAGACAAGCATTAATCAACAGAGGTCACAAGATTGTAGG
>JANXNT010001220.1 GCA_025353985.1 Limnoglobus sp. | reverse complement strand
CGGTCATAGTGTCCTGTGCTCATCCCCATTGTAACTGAGGTTCGATCATGCCCGATACGCCGACGACGCCGACCACGACAACCGTCATCGTGACGCTCGATAGCCGCGACGAAACGGTGATTCTGTTCGGCCCGCGCGATCAATATTTGCGAATGATCCGCGATGCGCTCGGCGTGCGCGTCGTCGCTCGTGGCGATACACTGCAACTCGATGGCACCGCCGATGCGGTTGGGCAAGGCGAACGCACCTTCCAGCAACTGCGCGTCGTGCTGCGCAAACATGGCAAACTGACCGCCGAAGATGTTCGCACCGTGCTCGAAGTCGTGCGTGGGGGCGATGAGCGAGGCGGACCGACGAGCCTTGCGGTGATGGACTCCGGGCGTTACCTGCGGCCACGGACCGATGGCCAAGGGCGCTACGTGCAAGCGATGAAAACGCACGATGTCGTGCTGTGCGTCGGCCCTGCCGGTACGGGCAAAACCTACCTTGCCGTCGGCTGGGCTGTGAGCTTGTTGCGGTCTGCTGCCGTCAAGAAAATCGTGCTCGTTCGCCCCGCCGTCGAAGCCGGTGAACGCCTCGGTTTCCTGCCCGGCGACCTTGTTGCGAAGATCAACCCGTACCTTCGCCCGCTGTTCGATTCGCTCAACGACATCATGGAACCCGAGCAAGTCCGGCGTTACATGGAGAACGACATTATCGAGATCGCACCGCTGGCCTACATGCGCGGCCGCACGCTCAACAACGCCTGCATCATCATGGACGAAGGACAGAACGCATCGGTTTCGCAGATGAAAATGTTCCTGACGCGAATGGGCACGAATTCCAAAGTCGTCGTCACCGGCGACATGACCCAAGTCGACCTGCCGAACACGATCAAAAGCGGGCTGTCCGATGCCGTCTTGCGGCTCAAGGACGTCGAAGGGCTAGCCGTCGTCCACCTCGACGATGGCGACATCGTGCGGAACCCAATCGTGCAACGAATCGTACTCGCCTACGAAGCCGATCCCGGCCGCCAGCGACGATCGTAAATCGCGATTTCACAGTCAACGTGGTCGGACGTTCCTGCGTCAGGCTGGACCCTTGTCCGCGTTTCGGGCTAACGGGATGGTATTGTTAGTTCCGTATTGTTAGCCCGAAGTGCTAGTTTTGAAGTTGCGCGGTTTAGCCGCGCCACGTAGGCTTTGCGTAGCGAAGCGCGGGGCGTAAACTCTCGAAACCAACGTCCATAAACCGACATTACCGAGCCGATTCCCCGCAAGGGGTCGGGTGTGAAACTCTCGCCCGTTTCTACCACCCGCACACTTACGAAGTCGCTACTGGGTGGTTGCGCATCACCCGACCCCTTGCGGGG
>JANXNT010001198.1 GCA_025353985.1 Limnoglobus sp. | reverse complement strand
CGACCCCGTGCGGGCCGCGCTCAGCGATCCGGAGACGATGGTAAAAATCGTACTCATGGCCAAGATGATGATTCGACGATTGGCACGGACCAACAATCGCACCGAGTGCGATTTGGCTGCCGAGGAAATCGCTTCGGAGGCCGTGATGATCGCACTCCGGAAAGCCGGAGATTACGATCCAGTCATTGCAACGGTCAGCACGTGGATTCAAGGGATCGTCCGCATTCTGGCGTTGAAATATCGCGACGTACGGAAAATGGGCATTACCAGCGAATTTCCTGCCGACATCGCCGATACGAACGAATCGGTGCAAGAGCGGTTGATGCGCGATACCGATGGCGAACAGGTTCGCATCGCGATTGCTAACCTCGACGCTAAAGACCAAAAGCTGGTGCAGTTAAAGTACGTCGAGCTACTGTCTAGTGCGGAAATTGGTGCGATTTTAGGGATCAGCGCAGGTAACGTGCGAATCAAACTGTTACGCGTTCACAACGAACTTCGCCCGATGTTGTCCGCGGCCTTCGAAGGAGGCCAATCATGACCGACCGCGAAATGGATCGACTCGCCGAACAATATCTCGTCGCGATTTACAACGAGGATTTCTCGACCATCGAGCGGATATGGGAGATGGCAGCACTCGATAGCCAACTCGAAGAGGCGCTGCACGAACTGCATGTGGCCGTCGATGCCGACGACCGTGAACGCGAAACGGTGGCGGCGACGCGCGCGATTACCGACTCCGTGCAGTCGCACCTCCAAAGTGCGGAGATCGTTACGCCTTCGACCGGCCCCGTGACGGTTGGCGATGTGGCTCGCGAACTGTTTTTGCACCCGCCGGATCGCCTCGCTGCCGAAGCCCATCAGTTGAACCAAACGCTGGAAGCGTCGCGGGAACTGCTCCCCGAAGAACTCGGGCTGACGAAGCTGATCGCGTGGGCGGAGGGTCAGTTTGGCCCGGCCCCTTCGGAGTATTGGAAGGCGTTCCGGCTGGCGGCACTGAAGCTCGAACGGCGGCGTGGTTCGGCGATCGAGTATCAGTTGGCCGCACGCCGGGCAACCAAACCGGAGGAGCCGAAGTGATCGCCGAAGCCATCGCCAAACTTCGCCAGGACAACCAACTACCGGTCGATCCGCAGTTTCGCGGGCCGGTGCCGCTGAATCGATTCTTCGAAGCCACTTCGATTTCGCACGTGGCATTGCCGGGGCTGACGTGTGGCCGCGTGACGGAATATTTGCTCGCCGAAGGCAGTACCGTCGAGCCGTTCGGCGCGCCGGGCGAACCGCTCGCGGGGTTCCTGTATTTCGCGGGAAAATCCGGGCAGGCGTTCGTGAATGCCGACGACATCTTGCCGCGGCGGCGGTTCACGGCCGCG
>JANXNT010001187.1 GCA_025353985.1 Limnoglobus sp. | reverse complement strand
AATGCGCGCAGATCGGCTTCGGCTAGTTGATAATGGCCCGACTCTTCGCCTGCGAGCTGCGCAAAGAATGCCCGCAGCGTGGGGGTTGGCGCAAACTCCGCCGCGTGCCGCAACCGATCACCGCAGCAAGCGCGATCGAGGAGATGATTAACGAAGACCAACGATACGCAACCATTTTGAATACTCCAGTAGTGGAGAATAACTTCGTAATACAATAGTAGTCTACGGCGGTCGAATGCGAAGTGCAACAGTTCTGGCAGACAATGCGGAAATGCACGATGGCACGGAGTGATCCGTGCCATCGTGTCGTTCGATCTTCACTGCATATTACACAGCCGGTGCGCCAGCGATTCGGTCGCGACGAACGGGAATGCGACGGCCACGCATGCGGACGCCATCGAGCCGTTCGATGACATCGTCGGCGATCTCACCGGGCACTTCGACGATCGAGAATCGCTCGGTGACATCGATCGCGCCGAGATCGCGCAGGTTCAAACCGACTTCGTGTTCGATCGCGGCGATGATCTCGCGACGACCGATGTTATCGGCACGGCCAGCACCCACGTACACGCGGGTCATACCAGGGCGTGCCGGACGGCTCGGGGCGGGATTGATACTCGGACTCGAACTCGAACCACCCATGCTCGGACGACGCGGTGCGGCCTTCGACGGCTCGGGGCGGCTGAGCGGGGCGGGAATATCGCGTTCGTCGTCGGCACTCTTGTCGCCCTTGGCTGCGAGCGCCAGTGCGGCCAACGCGACTTGTTCCGCAGGGTATTCTGCCGTAAGCGCCTTGAGTGCGGGGCGATACTCATCGAGCGCACCCGACTTCAAAATCTCGACGAGGTTTTCGCGAATCCGCTCGACGCGCTTACCGCGAAGATCGGCTGCCGTTGGGATGCGACCGGCCAGAAGTTTCTGACCGACCATCCGTTCGATCGACTGAATCTGACGGCGTTCCCACGGCTCGGACACCGTGATGGCCACGCCTTCGCGACCCGCACGACCGACGCGGCCAATCCGGTGAACGTACGCCTCGGCCTGGATCGGCACGCCGAAGTTAATCACGTGCGACAACTGGCGAATATCCAACCCGCGTGCGGCCACATCGGTCGCCACCAGCAGTTGAATCGCCCCGTCGCGGAACTTCCGCATCACGCGGTCGCGTTGCTCTTGCGACAGTCCACCGTGCAGCGATTCCGGCTTGTTCCCGCGTGCCGTCAAGGCATCGGCGATGCCATCGGACTCGTCGCGGGTTCGGCAGAAAATGATCGCCGAAGCGGGGGCTTCGAACTGGATAATTCGGGCCAGTGCCGCGATCTTGTGTTCGCGGCTGACGGTGTACACGACCTGGCGAACCTTCGCGGCTTCACCCGCTGGCGTTTGCGCTTTCGCCACCGTGATCCGCACCGGTTTCGTCAGGTGACGCTCGGCGATTTGCGCAATGCGTGGCGGCATTGTTGCAGAGAACAGTGCCGTTTGACGGGTTTTCGGCGTTGCGGACAGGATCGACTCGATATCTTCGGCGAAGCCCATATCGAGCATTTCGTCGGCTTCATCGAGCACAACGGACGTAATGCCATCGAGTGGCAACGTCCCACGGCGAACGTGATCGAGCGCCCGGCCCGGCGTGGCCACGACGATATCGACGCCACGTGTGAGGGCGCGAATCTGTTCGCCGAACCCGGCCCCGCCATATACCGGCACGACCTTGATATTCATCGGCTTGCCGTACTTGGCCACCGCCGATGCGACTTGGATCGCGAGTTCGCGGGTCGGAACGACGATGATCGCCGATGGCTTCTTGCGGTCGGTCGAAGCGGCGATACGAGTCAGGATTGGCAGCGCGAACGCAGCCGTCTTGCCCGTGCCCGTTGCGGCGATCCCGATGATGTCTCGCCCGGCGAGCAGTGGCGGAATGGCTTCTTTTTGAATCGGTGTGGGGTCGGTGTAGC
>JANXNT010001171.1 GCA_025353985.1 Limnoglobus sp. | reverse complement strand
TCCGCATTCCGAATTCCCAACTCCGCATTTCTAAAAGCGCCTGGCGGGAATCGAACCCACACTGCAACCATGGCAAGGTCGCGTGCCGCCACTACACCACAGGCGCATTTACTCAAATCCGAAATCCGAATTCCCAATTTCCAGAAGTACCCCGTAGGGGAATTGAACCCCTGTTGCCGACTTGAAAGGCCAGCGTCCTAACCGCTAGACGAACGGGGTGCGTCGATTGCTCGACGGAAGTGATGTGGCGGGTTCACGGGAGGTTCGCGGGTACTGGATTTTTTTGCTAACCCGATGGTCGTGTAGAAGTGCGGCTCTTAGGCGAGCGAGTGGGCGTCAGCCCCCTGATTCTTCCGGTGACTGTGTCATCCGTACGCATCGCGAATTGGCCGTCGCTGGATCAGTGGGCTTACGCCACACCGCTCGCCAAAAACACCAACGCCCGCGGACATTTGTTCGCGGGCGTTGGTTGTGACTTCTGCAAACTCACTTCCCGAATAGCTTGCCGGGGTTGCGGGCCAGGCTGCCTTCGATCGATTTTGCGGTCGGGCCAGAGGGTGTCGGTGGTGACACTTCGGCTTCGGGTTCGGATGGGTGCTTCTTCGCGCTGAAGATGCGGCCGGGGTTGCGGTTCAGTTGGGGCACGTCGGCGGCCGGTTTTTCCTTGACCGCTTCGGCGTCGCTCGGCAGGTCGTAACCGGCTTGCTGAATGTCGTTACCCTGCGTCGATTGCGCCACTTCGACGTTCGCCCGTTCGAGGTTCGCATCGGTGCGGGCCAACTGTGCCAGTTGAGCAGTCGGCATTCCACGCGGTGCGGCATCGAGGATCACCGCACCCGCCACGACTTTCGCCGTGTCGAGTTTCCGCACGAGTTCGATCGCTTCCGAGTAACCGGCCCCCATCTCGCCCATCGCGTTCAGCACAGCGGCCAGGTTCGGTTTCACCAGCACTTTCACTTCTTGTGCCCCATCTGCGCCTTGCGCGATGTGCGTGACTGTCACATCGGTGTCACTCGCTTTTGCGGACACGACATAATCGCGACCGAGTGGCAGCGAGAACGGCGGCACGAGCTGACCGGCGTTGCCGAACAGCACGATTTCGGAGCGGCGATTGCTCGTCAGGTGGATCATCGCTTGCGAATCCGGTGCAACTTGGTGCAGCCAGAATGTCTTCTTAACGTGCTTGCCGTTAAGTGCGGTGTGGTTCTCGTTCGCCGAACGCAATGCCACGAACGCACCGTAACGCAAGCCTGCATCGGGGTGTGCCATGAGTTCGACTAAACGATCCGTGCTGACGCCGTCGTCGAGCGTGGCGAGTGCCGTCAGGCAGTGCGTGCGAAGCGCGGCGTGTTGCTCGCAGAGGCGTGCGAGTTCGCCGACACCCGCCGTGTTACCGAGGTATGCGAGTGCCTCGGCGGAGGGGAAGCGAACCCACGGCGAAGTGCTTTGCAGCCCCACCCGTAGCGGTTGCGTACTTTCCGCACCGAGTGCTTCGAGCTTGATCGCGGCGATCACCGCCGTGTCGGCTTCGAGTAATTCTTGTTCGAGCTTCTTGCGATACAGACTATCCGGCCCCGCCGGTGTTAGCGGAATTTGCCGCGAAACGAGTAGGAACCGCATGTGATTCAATCGGTATGTCGACGGCACGTTCACCGTGATGACGTCCTTCGTGACCGCGTTCGCTACCTTGCTGCGTGCGTCGCCTGCCGGTTGGAAAATCGCATTCAACCGTGCGGCGACTTCCATCGCGAGCCGGGCGCTCCGGTCCTTTTCGTTGAGCACGAGCCAATACGGGCGATCTTCGAGAACGCGGCCACCGCCCCAGACTTTGCCCATCGTGTATGTGACCGGCTCAGGCGAATCGACATCTTGCACGAAGCTCGCCTTGAGTGTCGCACGGTTGTCACTCGAGCCGGCAACCAGCGGCCCTTCGGCACGAACCAGCGCCCGACCGACGAGCAACGTGTTCCCCGTAACGGGCGTCGCGGCAACATCCGCACCGCCGCGAATCATCTGATCGCGCACGTTCGCAGACTCTTCCGTCGTTACGAGATCGCACTCGAACAGCACGCCGCTTTTCAGGCTCGTCGTCGAACTGCCTCGCGGCAACACCACGTCGATATCGACGGGATCGCCTTTGCGGGCACCCGGCGGGATCGAAGCCGTGACGAGCACGAGCGAGCAGGTTTTGTTTGGGTCGTCGAGGAATTGCTTGGGATTCAGCTTCTTTTTGCGGAGATCGCGTTCGAGCATCGGTCGCCACTCGCCGGAAGCAATGCTGCCAGTGCCGGGCAGTTTCCAGACGAGACCCACTGCCGAGACGGCAATCGGCTCGACGTTCGAGGGCACCGTTTTTTCGCCGACGTTGGCAGTGACGTTGCGATCGATCGGTTCGTCGGCCGCTTGCGGGCGTACCGTCTGGGACTTCTTGCCCGTGCAACCGGCGATGAGAATGACGGCAATAGCCGCAAGAACGGTGAAATTTCCGGCACGGAACATGGTCCCCCCTACCCGGCCAAAGCCGAGATCGCACGCGACCACCGCAACCCGGAGAACGCCCCCACGGGTTCCCCACCGGCTCGTCGCATCCGTTCCAATCCTGTGCTAAGCAGGCGAACCATACCGCAAGCGACAGGCGTGTCAAGAGCATTCGGGGCGGCGTATCGTAACGCAGTCATTTGTCTCCGCAAGCTCGTTTTAGTCCTTCGCAGAATTTAACGAACGACATCGACTTGTTTGCGGACTTGCCTTTGAACTTCACTCCGAGATGTTGGCCGATACTCGAAGCCCATGCGACCTTGTCGGGACTGTCCAGACCGTCGTTGATAATCTCCTGTAATTTCTCCCATGTTCCACAAATCGAGTCGAAGGCGTGTTTCTTCAGTTTGGCAATTTTCGCTGAAGGATATGCTCGTTTGATTGCAGAGGAATCACCGAGAAAAAACGCCTCCGTCTCTTCGATTGCGATTCGAAAAATGACGTACGGCGGTGGATTGCACGTTGATAAAACAATATTCAGTTGTGCGAGAAGATCGACGCAGTGATCGGTATCGAGATCGACCAGCACAACGACGCGATCTGTGTCGGGTTTTAACTGCTTTCCATATGCACGTAGTTTCACAGGTAACTGATCCAATAACCCGCGATGCTTTCGGTCCGGTTCGGATTCGAGATTTTTTGGCAGTTTGCCTTTTCCCTGGTGGACGATGACTCGGAACGTGTGACTCGGCCCCAGAAATCTCGGTAGCCAGTTTTTCAGGAACGCTTCCTCGGATGGACCTTCGACCAAAATGTGTAGTCTCATGATGCAAAATCGGCCTCTTCGAGGTGGTTGCTGTACCAAAGACTACCTAAAGGGATGTTGTCATCCGCCATTTGACAGATGACAGGCATCGATTTCGTCGATGTTGCTATTGTATGTCCTTGTTGATTTTTATTGAGAATCCAAACTTGTTCCGGAGTGAGAGCATCCACAAAATATGGCGAATGGGTAGTGACAAGAATTTGGGTGCGACCTTTCGATTTTTCTGCATGACGGCGAAATTCTCCGGCCAGTTGCTCGAGTAATTTGTGGTATAGGCCGTTTTCCGGTTCTTCGATACCGATAAATGAATGCGGTTCGGGGTCTTCCAGCAGCAATTGGTATGCAAACATTTTCAGTGTGCCATCGGACATACTTTGTTGAAAAAAAGGGTTCGTGTAGCCTCGTTCGTTGAACTGCAACAAAAGCCTTCCATCGTCGCTCTGTTTGTGAGTAATCGACACGATACCAGGAATCCTCTTTGCAATTTTATCGAGGATGTTTTTGAAGCGAGCTTTATGATTTCTCTCAAGATACTGAACGTAATTCCCGAGGTTTTCGCCCGTGCGATCGAGGTGTTTGTGTGCGCCGGCTTGTGCGAGCTTCCGTGCCAGTTCCGGGACGAAGTACGACAAATACCAGCTTTCCAGATACGTACGCAGGCCAACGATCCGTTCGTGCTCCGATAACTGGCCGAGTGTCGTAATAGCCAGTTTCGCCCGGTCGCTGAGCCGCACGGAGTCTTTTTTTGTACCTTCTTCCGCTTCCGACGATTGTCCAGACCAAACGTTGCCTGTGCCGTTTGCAAGATCGAGAAATGGATACGGCCTTCCTTGTTTCTGGCCCTTATGCCGTTGTTGAAGTTTTTCTTCGGATACGACTGGGGCCCCATTCTGTTCATTGATTGCAAAATGGTATGTAATAGGCCTCGAATCGGATTCTTCACGATAGTAGAGGTCGAACTGGATTGGAGAGTTACTGTTCTTCGTTCTTAAATTCGAGAATCCACCACGTTGTGGCTTGTCGCAAGCGATATCGACGCCTTCACGCAAACAGTCGGCCATGAATGCGAACGCATCGAGCAGTGACGACTTTCCGCATCCATTTTGACCGATAAAGCACATCAGTTTTGGCAGTGGTTCGCCTTGGCTGAACGCAACTTGGCCGAGTGTCAAATCGACCAGCGAACGATAGTTCTGGATTCTTATTCCGAGCAATTGTGCCATTTTGACTTCTTGCTGTTCGTCGAATGTTGCGAGCGTCTCGCGGACTGTTTTCTACCCGGAGTTCTTTCGTTTTATCAGATGGGAACCAACCGTACAAAACTAGATCTATCCAGACTCGATCCACACGAATTCTGGCTTCTGCCGGAGTTTTGCATTTCCCTGCTCGGGTGGCACACGATCGGTGGAAGCGTATACTGACCGGATCGCTCGGATAAATCCGGCTCGGTGCTGGGCGAATGGCCTTCCACACGCAGACGAACCTGCCGAGACTTTCCCCGATGGCTCAGCCTTCGACGATAACGAATACCCGCCCGCTGGACCCATTAGCGGCGCTACTTAGCTACCTGTTTCCGGGTCTCGGGCAGATTTTGCAAGGTCGCGTGGCGAAAGGGTTGCTGTTCTTCATCTGCATCTACGCGCTGTTCTTTTACGGCATGGCGATGGGCCAGATGAAGAACGTTTGGCTGCCGAACGCGAGCAAGTTGCCCGATACCGAAATGCCGTTTATTGCGACAAAACTCGGCGGCGTGGCCAAGTCGCTCGCGTATCGGCCGCAGTTTCTCGGCCAGTTCTGGATCGGTGTGGCCGCGTGGCCCGCCGTCGTGCAGTACTTCGCGTCCGACCCGGATGCGGTGCCGAAGGCGAACGGCCTGCCCGTCATTCGCACTTACATGAGCACTCCGAGCGAAGACGAACTCAACAAGCTCCAGCGCGACGGCAACAAGCGTTGGGATCTCGGTTGGGTGTACACCCTGATTGCCGGAGTGCTGAATTTGCTGGTCATTTACGATGCGCTCGCCGGCCCAGCGGTGCGCGACGAAGACCTCGAAGACGCAGCCAAAGAGAAGCCGAAAGGCCCGACGCCACTGCCCACTGAAACCACCCCCACCGCGAACCCGCAAGGCAGCCCATGAATCTCTTCGCGGTCA
>JANXNT010001143.1 GCA_025353985.1 Limnoglobus sp. | reverse complement strand
CTACGTATCCCGTCACTCCTGTTGCGATTGCGGGTCGCGTCTCGAAGACTCGCCACGACTCCCTCGCTAGCGCTTCGGGCTAACAATACGAGGCGAACAATTGTGATCGTTCGTCACTTCAGCAGGCCGCGATCGCGTAGGTAGTTCAGCACGAGTTTTTCGAACGGTACGCGATTGCTGGTGTACAGGTACGACATGCCGCGGCGGTTGCAGAACCCGGCGAGGCCCGCACGAAATGCAGCAAGCGTGCGTTGATAGCGTTCTAACAGGGGGGCACTGATCGTCACTTCGGCCACATCGGCATCTTCGGCATCGGTGAGTTTTAAATCGCCGGTGAACGTCGGGTGGATCTCTTCCTCGGCGAGAATTTGAATCGCGTAAACATCGTAACCTCTTGCATTTAAGTACCGGAAGCCTTCCTCGTAGCCGCCTTTGTCCATGAAGTCGCTGAGAACGACTACGACGCCGCGACTCGAATGACGCATGCTGAACGCCTTCATCGATTTCGAGAAATCCGAAGAGCCACCTGCGGGGACTTCGTCGATGAATTTTATCAATCGCCACAAGCTCGGCCGTCCGCGAAACTGCGGGGAACGGGCGGAAGTCGTTCCGCCGAAAGACTCTACGGCCACGCGATCGAGGTTCGCAAGTCCCACGAAGCCGAGTGCGGCGGCGACTTGTTTCGCGTAGCGCAACTTCGTCGGCGAGCCGTAGTTCATCGACTCGCTGACGTCGATGAGCAAGTGAACGTGCAGATCTTCTTCTTCGACGAAGATCCTTAAAAACAAGCGGTCCAGTCGGCCGAAGAGGTTCCAATCGAGGAAGCGGAGATCGTCGCCGACGGTATAGGCGCGGAAGTCGGCGAACTCGGAGCCACGCCCTTTGCGTTTGCTGAGGCGGTCGCCTTTCATGCGGCCCGCCCGCACCTTCTTCGAAACGAGTTCGAGCGTTTCGAGTCGGCGTAAAAACGCGGTCGACAGAAGTGGCTCATCCGCTACGGCGATAGTTTCTGCCATGACGTAAGTCGTTCCCTGCGTTCGCGATTCAACCGTCACATCCGCGCCAGACCCCGTTGCCAGTGTAACGACTTTGCAACGCATGGGACTGTGACTTTGAGGAAAATCGATGAATCGCGTATAAAAGAAAAACGACTTTACGGGCAAATTCGTCTCAAGTCTAAGGCGTAAACTGTATTGTCGTGCGTTTGCAGCCAAAACTTCGGCGGAACAGGTGGTTGGGACGATGGGGAAACGCCTGAAATTACGAACGCCGATCCACTTGCGTTGCGAGTCGCTCGACGACCGCCTCGTACCGGCCGCGCTGACCCCGAGCAATTTGCCTTCCACCAGCACGGAAATCGTCGCGCAAACGACATCGAAACAGCCACTGCAAGACCTTTCGAACATCGTCTCGTTTTTGAACTTATCGAGCCAGATCGACGTTTCCCGTTCCGCAATCGTTGTGCAAATGACCGCGTCCGGCATAACGACTTCGACGTTGCAAATCGCGATTCGGTCCGGTGCGAATTCGAATACAGTCGTACAAACGCTCTCGCAACTTCACTTTTACGACTCGGTGACGCCTAACTACATCTACAGTCGCGCGGCAGATTTGCGCGAGAAGATCCCGAACGATCCGAAGTTCGTCGATCAGTATCACCACCCGATTATTCACACGCCGCAAGCGTGGGATAAGACCGTCGGCAGCCCCGGCGTGATCGTGGCGATTCTCGATGACGGCGTCGATATTAACCACGCCGATTTGAAGGACAACGTTTGGGTCAATCGCAACGAAGTCCCGAACGATGGCATCGACAACGACGGTAACGGTTTCATCGACGATGCGAATGGTTGGGACTTCGTTCACGATACGGCGAACGTGTTTCCCGACGATGCCACTCGAGATACGCACGGTACCGAAGTCGCGGGATTGCTCGCGGGGCGAATCGACAACGCGACGGGCATCACCGGCGTGGCGGGCCGCATTACCTACTTGCCATTGAAGGTCGTCGGCAGCGGTTCGACGACATCGTTGACGTTCGCGCGAGCGGTGGCGTATGCCGTGCAAAACGGCGCGAAAATCATCAATAATAGCCTGAATATTGACTCGTTCGTCGGCGACCCGACGTTCCAATCTGCGGTGACATTCGCGTATAACCGTGGGCTGTTGTGGGTGAACTCGGCGGGTAACGAAAACATTTCGAATGCGGCCCGGCAGACGTTCGAGGAGATGATCCTCGTCGCCGCTACCGACCGGAACGACGCCAAGACCAGTTACAGCAATTACGGCTCCGGCATCGACATTTCGGCTCCCGGCGGGACCAGCAGCGATGGCCTCGTCACCACGATTCCGCAAAATGCGTACGGCACCGCGTTCGGAACGAGCGTTGCCACGCCTCTCGTTGCGGGTACGGCTGCGCTCATCTGGTCGGCGTTCCCCGGCTATTCGCGCGATAAAGTTGCGGCGGCACTGATCGCGAATGCGGATGATATTGCCGCAAACAACATGAGCTTCATCGACATGCTCGGCTCGGGCCGGGTCAACGCGGCGAAGGCGGTTTCAGGCACGCCGTTCGTGACAAAACTCGGCCGATTATCGGGTCTGCCGGACGAAGGCGCTTCCGAACCGAGTTCGATCGCGGGGTTCTCGTTGCGGCTAAACAGCCCGTTGAATGCGAACACGGTAATCGACAGCAATTTCGAACTGCGTTGGGCGGGGTTAGATAATCAGTTCGGGACCAACGACGACGAATTGCTCCCGTTCACGATCAACGGCGGTCGCGCGTACAAGATCGGAACGAACGCACTCGACTTCGCGGTCGGTGCGGAACTGGAGCGCGGGCTGTATCGGTTCACTGCAAAATCGGGTGGCTTGACCGATCCCTTCGGCAACGCGGTCGATGGGGATGGCAGCGGCACGGCGGGCGGCAACCTCGTGCGGAACTTCGGCATCGCCTATCAGGCGAGCGGTCGCATTTACGAGGACATTAACAACGACGGCTTCCAGAATCCGTCCGATCCGGGGCTGAAGGATGTCGTCGTTTTCGGGGACACCAACGGCAACGGTCTCTTCGATAACCTGACGTTCCCGAGTATCAATTTCTTCAACATCCCCGATGCGAATCCGGTAGGTGGCACGATCCCGATTGCGGTTTCGGGGGCGGGGGTGGTCGGGTCGATCAGTGCTACGGTTTACATTTCGCACCCGAGGCCTTCGGAACTGACGATGACGCTCGTATCGCCCGATGGCGACCGCGTCGTGCTCTACCGCAACGGCGATATTCCCGAGATTAACACCGCTGGTTTCCACATCTTCAAGTTCGAAGACGGCATCGAGGAACGTGCAGAATTGCAGCCGACGATCGTCCAGCATTTCGTTCGCCCCGTCGAATCGCTGTCCAAGTTCATCGGCAAAAACGCGAACGGCGACTGGCATGTTGAAGTTTCAGATAACGCGGTTGGCAACACGGGGAGCGTGACATCTGCGGTCATCACGTTGTCCGCCGAACCGACGGCCCGAACCGATGCCAACGGCTTCTTTACCATAAACAGCCTGCCGCCGGGAACGACGCGGATTGCGATCGCCAACGCAACGGGTTATCAGCGTGCCGCGAATGGCGGCGCGATCAGCGTCGACCTCAGCGGGCCGAATCTGCCCGCGCCGATCTCGATTGGACTGTCGCGAATTAACGGCATCACCGGGCGGGTACTGCGCGATAACGGCGATGGCATTTTCGGACTCACCGACGTCGGTATCGCGGGCGTCAGTGTCTATCTCGACGCGAACGGCAATGGCATTTTCGACACGGCGGAACAATCGGCCACGACGGATTCATTCGGGAACTATTCCTTCGGCAACCTCGGCGTCGGCGCGTTTACGGTGCGTTATCAAACGCAACCGGGATTCCTCTCGGCGGCCAGTTCCCCGACAACGCGCACCGTGAATCTCACGGCCGCAACCCCACTTGCCACGGGGAACGATTTCCTGCTGGTTCGCGATACCGCACCGGTTCGCGTCGCGCTTTCAAGCATCGCGCCGATCCGAAATGCCCCGCTCGAATCGGTCGCGATCACGCTCAGCGAACCTTTGCCAGGGTTCGGCATCGCGAATATCGCACTCACGCTCAACGGCGTGCCGGTGAGCCTTGCGGGAACGACGTTGCTCGGCTCAGGAACGCAGTTCACGCTGATCGGCTTGAAAGAACTCACGCGCGCTGATGGCGTCTATACGTTGACGATCAACGCCCCTGCACCGACAGGAATGCCGGCGCGTCAACCGATCGTCGTCACTTCGACATGGAAGATGGACGGCATCGCGCCGACGCTGAACCTCGTTGCGACAACGAACCCGGCGGGGAACGTCACCGGTGGGAATTTGACGTTCACGAAACCGGTGACAGGCGTCACGCTCGCCGATTTCGTCCTGGTGCGAAACGGCGCGATCGTGCCGATCGATAGCGCGATCCTCAGCGGTACGGGTGCCAATTACAGTATCGTGTTGCCGCTGGAACTGATTGCGTCACCGGGAGATTACACCCTGCGATTGGTGGCGATTGGCTCCGGCATCCGCGACATCGCGGGGAACGACCTCGCCGACAATTCGGAGATCACCTGGACGGTCACGACCCCGCCAGTCCCGAAGAAACTGGTGACGCGCACCGCGATTGCCACGGGGGAAGGCGGGCCGGCGCGGCTCAATGTTTACGACACCGCGAACGGCCGGTTCCTGATCAATTTCGCACCGTTCGAATCCGGGTTTACGGGCGGTATCCGCGTCGCCACCGGAGATGTCAACGGCGACGGTGTCGAAGATATTATCGTCGCCGCAGGGCCGGGTGGCGGGCCGCGCGTTCGCATTTACGATGGTGCGAAATTTACCACCATCACCGACTTCCTGGCGTTCGAATCCGAATTCACTGGCGGGCTGTTCGTCTCGGCAGGCGACTTCAACGGAGATGGCAAGTCGGACATCGTCGTGTCGCCCGATAACGGCGGCGGGCCGCGCGTGACGATTTTCGATGCGGTCACGCTGACGCCGATCGCGAACTTCTTCGGCATCGACGATCTCGCGTTTCGCGGCGGTGCCCGCACCACTGTCGGCGACATTAATCACGATGGTACGCCCGATCTCATCGTGGCCGCCGGTACCGGTGGCGGCCCGCGGCTCGCCGGTTACGATGGCAAGTCGATCCTCAGCGGGTTGCCGACGAAACTCTTCCAAGACTTCTTCGCATTCGAGCCGGGCCTGCGCGATGGCGTGTTCGTTTCGAGTGGCGACTTCAACGCCGATGGCTTCGCGGACATCGTCATCGGTGCCGGTCCCGGTGGCGGCCCGCGTTTGCTCATCCTCGACGGCAACGCACTCGCCACCGCAGGCCTGTTGCAAATCAACCACGACTTCTTCGCCGGCGACCCCACCAGCCGCGCCGGCGTTCGCATCGCTGTCAAGGACATCGACGGCGACGGCCGCCCCGACATTTACGCCGCGAACGGCGGCGGCGGCTCCAGCGCCGTACGCATCTACTACAACCGCGACCTCGGCACCAACCCGCCCCCATTAGGCGACACCTTCGACGACTTCCCCGGCTTCACCGGCGGCATCTTTGTGGGGTAGTGTTTTCGTTTAGCGACAAACAGAAAATCGCGAGGATGGCACCATGTTTAGACAACGGATAACAGACATTGTAGTGTCAGTCGCCTTGTTGTTAGGAGTGTTCGTTCCACTCGCATTCGGCCATTTCGACGATGAGCAAACGGCAGCGAAGACCGTGGAGAAACTGGGCGGTTATGTTACGGTGGACGAAAGCCAACCGAGCAAGCCCGTCGTCTTTGTCAGCTTCCGTACTACCAAGGTGACGGACGCGGAGTTGAAGGTGTTGAAGGAATTCAAAGAGTTGCATTCTCTCGATCTCGCAGGGGCGACCGAGATTACGAACGCAGGGATGAAGCCACTGAAGGAGCTCGAGAACCTGCGTTCCCTGATCCTCATGAACACCCGAATTACGGACGCGGCGCTCAAGGAATTGAAGAACTGCGAACGCTTGCAGTTGTTGGACTTGGAAGGGACCAGAGTCACAGACGCTGTCATGAAGGAGTTGAAAGAATGTAAGGGATTGCAGACCCTGCTGCTCCGGTCTACCAAGGTAGCCGATGCGGGTCTGATCGAGTTAAGAGAACACAAGACGTTACGTACGCTCAACCTCAACGACACTGGGATCACCGACGCGGGACTGAAACCAATCGGTAGGATTCAAAACTTGCAGACCTTGCTCCTCGGAAATACCAAGGTGACCGATGCCGGACTGCGCGAACTGAAGGAACTCAAGAGCCTGCAACTCCTGGTCGTCCCCAACATTACGGATGCGACTCTAACTACGTTGCGGGAAATTGGCTTACTCCACTCACTGCACCGGGCGACGGCAAAGGACGGGAAGCGGCCCCACGGTTCCGCAGACGTACTCGCGTTCGACCTCACCGAATTAAGTGACAAGTTCACAGACGCCGGGTTGAAGGAACTGAAGGAGTTCAAGAACATACAGAAATTGAAGCTCAACGCATCATTCCAAATCACCGACGCAGGGCTGAAGTACCTGAAGGAACTCGAGAGTTTGCAGGAACTGGAACTGAATGGCACACCAGTGACGGACGCGGGGATTAGGCACTTGAAGGAACTCAAGAGCCTGCAAAAGCTGTCCTTCGCGCAAACCAAGATCACCGACTTAGGGTTGAAGGAGTTGACGGAACTCAAGAGCCTACAGACGCTAATCCTCGACAGGACTCCCGTAACCGACGCGGGGTTAAAGGAACTGAAGGGGCTGAAGAGCTTGCGG
>JANXNT010001119.1 GCA_025353985.1 Limnoglobus sp. | reverse complement strand
GGCGGCCTCACGGACTTTCTGAACGGCAGGCAGAAGCAAACCGATCAAAATCGCAATAATCGCAATCACCACCAACAGTTCAATCAGCGTGAACGCCGATTTTTTTCGTAACGCAGAACGAACGATCATTGAAAGACCTCATGAGAGCAAAAATCCACTGTTCGGCCGGGTTAGGTCGCTCGACCCAAGAATCCCGCACCGCACAATGCCACGACGCACCAATGACGAATTTATAAGTCACAGAGTTTCCAATAGATAGAGTTTCAAGCGTGAAGAATTGAAGAAACTCGCGATTCCGCTCGATTTCCACAGTATTCGAGCCAGAATCGCCTGTAAGAGAGTTGCGTGAATATGAAGTCTGTATGTAGATGGCGAGTAGAGATCAGTGAGATGTGCCGTTTAACAACTCCAGTCGTAGCCGGTTGAGCGCCAGCTTTGCGGTGCGGCTCTGGATTTCGAGCCGCGTGCCGCCCCAGGTGAATTCCTGTACGACGGTGCCGTTCGCGCTGGCGATGGCCACGAACACTTTGCCCACGGGGTCGCCATCCGGGCCAGCGTAGCCGGTGGTGGCGATGCCGTAATCGCTGCCGAATTTCGCGCGCACGCCTTCGGCCATCGCCTTTACTACGGGTTCGCTGACGGCGGTCTGTTCGGCAATTGTCGCGGCGGGAACGCCGAGTTCGCGAATTTTCACCGCGTTCGTGTAGGCGATCACGCCGCCGAGTAGGCACCGGCTCGCGCCGGGAACTTGTGCCAGGCGGTTCGCCACCAGCCCCGCCGTCAGGCTCTCTGCGGTTGCCACGGTTTGCCCGCGTGCCTTCAACATCGCAATCACGACGTCTTGAATTTCCTCGTTCTCGACGCCGAAGATCATGTCGCCCAATCGCTCGCGGATCGTCGCTTCGACCGGTGCGATTTGCGCCTGCACGGTCGCCATATTTTCGCCGTGCGCCAGAATTCGCAACGAGATGACCGCATCGCTGACGGTGATGCCGACTTCGGGAATGTGCCCGCGCCGGGTGAGGTCCATCAGCTTTTCTTCGACGGTCGATTCGCCCGCGCCGAAGCTGTTGATCTTGCGTTGCACGAACACGCGATCCCCACTGAAGCCGTTCAGTAGGAGTTTCGGTTTGACTTGTTCGTCGAACATGCGAAACATTTCCGAAGGCACGCCGGGCATTGCGGCAATCACCTTGCGACCGATTTTCAGCCAGACGCCGGGTGCCGTCCCGCTGGCGTTGAAGATCGGTTCCGCGCCTTGCGGGAAGAGCGCTTGCACGCGATTGCGATCGGGCATGACGCGGCCGCGTTTCTCGAACATTTCGCGAATTTGCAGTAGCGAAGTCGCATCTTCAACGAGTGGAACGTCCGCCATTGCCGCGAGTGCTTCCCGCGTGAGATCGTCTTGCGTCGGCCCCAACCCGCCGGTAATCAGCACGAGATCCGCACGTGCCAGCGCGAAGCGAAAGCCTGCGATATTGTCCGCGAGATCGTCGGACAGCGTCGTGTGGAACCCCACCGGAATGCCCATCCCTGCAAGCCGCAAACTGAGCCACTGCCCGTTCGTGTCGAGGTTCTGCCCGCTCGTCATCTCGCTGCCGATCGACACCACTTCCGCTTTCATGCCTCGCTCCTTTGTGTCCGTTCCACCCGCGCAATTCGAATATCGCGGTTGATTTTTCCTAGTATTCGGGTATCGACGCCGTTACGATTCAGGTGAAGGCGGAAAGATACCTTCGCTTTTGAGGTATAATAGCGATACCCTCTCCCTCGATTCCT
>JANXNT010001096.1 GCA_025353985.1 Limnoglobus sp. | reverse complement strand
CCGGCCAGCCCGAGCTTATCGACGCTACTGACGCGGAAGCCCGAAGGCGTCAACGCGAACGGTCCCAGCGGTACCGACTTGTCCGAGCCGGTGTGAATGGCAGCGGCGGCGGAGCCGGGTAAGGTCTGGGCCACGGTCTGCGTGTCGGCTTTACCAGCGAAAAGCGTCAGTGGCGTGCCCGAGGTCACTGCGCTGACGCCCGTGTTCCAGGTAAATGGCGAAGCGTCGGTGCCGGTGTCGGTGACGGAGCCGCCGCCGTCGAGGGTGAACAGGGGTTGGAACGCTGCGGCCCCGACCGGCGTGAGGCCAACGCTCACCGCCGCCGGGCCGCCATCGTACTTGGTGCCGCCGACGACGGCCGACGAGTTGAAGTTGCCGGGGATGTCGAATCGCAGCCCGGACACATCCACGAACGCCGGAACGACGCGATCTTCGAGCGGCGTCACGCCCAGCCTCGACCGAACTTGGCAACCCAGATCTTTTCGCGGTCGCTGGAGGAATGAGCGGACGACGCTGCGGATCGAGTGGGTGCGCGGCATAATAATGGTTGCTTTCGGTAATGATGTGGCAGGCGATTGCCGCCGGTGCGTTCGGAGGACTGCCCTTAGACGCAGCGGCGAGGGCGAGTCCCCAGCCACTAGTTAGCGAGATTAGTGTAAGGATCGCACAGCGTTGCGGGAATTTTGTCAAGAATTGCTCAAGTCATTGGCCAACCAAGCGCGTGCGTAGGCCCACCAGGCGTCGGCGGTGCGCGGGGCGACGCCCAGAGCCTCCGCTGCTTCGAGTACCGTTAGGCCGGAAAAGTATCGCAACTGCACCAACTCGGCGACGAGCGGTTGGACAGTGGCGAGGCGGTCCACAATGCCTCGTCGAGTGCTGCGAGGTCGGCACGCGGCTGCGCTTCAGCGACGAGGTCCGCGTCGAACTCAACGCGTCGCCCGCCGCCGCGCTTTCCGGCCCGCTTCGCCCGCGCGTGGTCTACGAGGATTTGTCGCGCGCAGCTCGTCGTAGACTTGGCCGAGTAAATCGCCTTGCGTCATTGGACGTCCCGTGGTCTCGGCAGCACTTCCCGAATCGTTGTCCGCTCCGCACGCCACTTCGCCGCCTGCACTGCGTCGCCGGTCACGCCGTAAAGATCGACGAGGCGATTGGCGGCTTCGATTAGGCGAATTCGGTCCGCATCCGGGATCGTTCCCGCCAAGCCAACGTATCCGGAGAGGAGAAGTGTCTCCGCGTCGCGCAGCGCGTCGGCTGCGTCACGAGCGTATCGCTTGGCCTCCGGCGTCCCGGCGAGATACTTCGCCGTCTTGTGTGCGAACTTGTCGCGAGTTCGGGTGGCTTCCTTTTGGAAAACCAGTTCTCCAATCTCGGCTTTGAAGTCGGTCGCCGTCAGGCGGTATGGCGGTGGGGAGGCGGGCCTTTGCGTAGTGGACAAAGGATGTGGACAACTCCGAAATCGAAAGAAGCCAAGAAACTCACAAACCCACGTATTTCCTGGGCAATTCGGCCCCGGCCACGTAGCTGAGCTTTCCGATCTTGCACATTTGATAGACGTGGATGCGGAAATCGGGGCAGGTACTCACGAGGCAATACGCATCCGTCGGCGTGTAGTTGTACTCGGTGATGAGCCAATCCATAAGTTGCACCGTTGCGGTTTCGACTGCGATTTCCAACGGGCGGTCGGCGTGGATCGCGATGATCGACTCTGGCTTTTCGATCCGCACGCCGGTCAGTTTTTTGCGTTTGACGATCTCCATGCGCAGCCGCACGGTGGCTTTCGTTTCTGCGGCGGTGCCGGTGAATTCGGTGTCGCCCTGGCTCGCGTGAACATCGCCCAAATACAGCAGTGCGCCGGGGTGATACACCGGCAGCCAGATGCGATTTCCTACGGCAAAATCCCGAATATCGAGGTTACCGCCCCACGCGCCCTGACCGTCGAGGCTCGTGACGACTTCGCGATCCGGACAGACGCCGAGAGTGCCGACGAACGGCGTGATCGGCCACGAAATCGCGTCGCTGAAGTGAACGGTGCCATCGCGCATGGTGCCACTCGGCCCCGGCGTGTGGCGGAGAATTTTCGTGGTGTAATTTGACGACAATTCGGGCCAGCGCGTCGATTCGCCCAACGGCCCGCGTCGCGGTCCGATCGCCACCCACGAATAATCGTCGACCAGAATGTCTTCGATCGTCACAACGACCGCATCGCCGGGTTCGGCCCCTTGCAAATACACCGGCCCGCCAATCGGGTTCGCGAGTGGCGGCGTACGGTGAAAGCCCGGCCGCAAGCTCGGTATCGCCTTGTCCGCACTCGTCTGGAAATATCCCGTACTGGCGTCGTACGTTTCAATCTCGAACGATTCGCCAGCTTCCACATGAAGCAACGGCTCATCACGCCAATCGAAAGCATATTTCCGAGCCTGTTCGCGTTCGATCCGCTTCATCGGCAACCCTTTTGTGCAAAACACGAGATTGTAACGGTGTACTTCGAATACGATTCCCGGCCAACTTCCGGCCAGCCCGCAGCGC